>RFKJ01000317.1 GCA_003694325.1 Deltaproteobacteria bacterium | reverse complement strand
CAGCCGGGCCCGGGCCCGGTTCGGATGGGCGGGCCACGCCCTCCTGGCCGCGTTCGTCGTCGGTCCCGCGCTCCTCTCTCCATCCACCCGCCTGGTCGGCAACGGCGACGCCGACGTGTGGAACCACACCTGGGGTCCCTGGTGGTGGTGGCACTCCCTCAGCGAGGGCCGAATCCCCTGGCACACCGACCTGTTGCGCGCCCCGGTGGGCGGCGTGTTGTGGTTCATCGATCCCGTCCTCGCCGCGGCCGGCGCCCCGCTGGTCCCGTTGGTGGGCACCGCGGCGGCATTCAACCTCGTGGTGCTCGGCATGGTCGCCTTCGCAAGCTGGGCCGCCGGTCGATTCGCCCGAACGCTCGGCGCCGGCCCCTCGGCGGCGTGGATCGCCAGCGCCGCCTACGCCGGGAGCGCCTGGATGGTGTGCGAGCTGCACGACGGCATCACCGAGGCCGTCAACATCGGCCCGGTCGCCCTGGCGATGGTCTGGGGCGAAGAGGCCTGTCAGAACCCCGGCGTCCGGTCCTGGCTCAAGGCCGGCCTGGGTGTCGGGTTCGCCGTCCTGGCGTCCCCCTACCTGGGCCTCGGAGCCGGGATCGTGCTGGGCATCCGCGGCCTGGCCCACCTGCCGGTGGCCTTGTGCGGCGCCGGCCTGGCGTCCGTCATCGGCGCCCTCCCCCTCGGGTTGCTGCGCGTCCAGCTCGCCAGCCCGCTGGCCATCGTGCGACGCCCGGCGGGCATGAACGAGAGCCTCGCCCTGCACAACGCCGTCGATCCCCGGACCTTCATCGTCCCGGGCTTCCGCAGCGTCGACCTGTCGGCCGAGGGGATGGAACACTCCATGTACCTGGGCATCGCCGCGCTCCTGCTGGCGACCGTGGCGGTCGTGGCCGCGCCGCGACGGCGATTGCCCTGGGTGCTGGGGGCCGCCGCCGCCGGGCTGACCTCGCTCGGACCCTGGCTGTCCTGGGACGGGCAGTGGCTCCTCGATCACCGGCAGGAGCGCATCGCCCTGCCGTGGACGTGGGTGCAGGAGATCGCCCCCGGCCTCGCCGTCACCCACCCGCTCCGCCTCGCCGTAGCCGCGCTGGTGGTCGTCGCGGCCCTCGCCGCCGTCGGTGCTGAGCGGCTCCTCGGTCGCCGGGCGTGGCTGCTCCTCCCCGCGGTCCTGGCCGATGGCCTGCTCGTGTCGTCTGCGCCCTGGCCGGTCGCCTGGTCCGACGCCACCGTACCCCGGGCCCTCACCTCCATCGCCCGGCAACCGGGCGACCCCTCGTGGTCCATCCTCGACCTGCCCACCGACGTCGGGCGCACCATGGCCACCAGCCGGTACCTGTACTGGCAGACCGCCCACCATCGGCCGATCCCCTACGCGGTCGATGCCCGGGCCAGCACCAGCATGCTGCTGGCCCGACCGGCCTTCCGGGAGCTTGCCCGGCTCAGCCGCGGGCGGCCGGACGAGGGCCGACGCCTGGGCCTGTCGGCCACCCCGACCGGGCGCGTTCGAGACCTCGCCGACCTCGGCGTGCGCTGGCTGGTGCTCCACCCGGAGCTGGATCCGGTCGCCGCCGCGGCCATCGAGGCCCGAATCGCCGCCGAGCTGGGGCCGGGCGAGGACATCGACGGGGCGATCCGCTGGGACCTGGGGGCGGACGCGGCCCCCCTCGACAGCCACGTCCGGCAGCTCCTCCACGGTCTCTCCGCGGACCCGGAACCCCGGGCCCCGGCCCGATGAACCGACCGGCGGGTCCATCGGCCACCGCCGGTCCGCCTACCCCCGCTCGGTCCGCACACCCCCGTCAGTACGAGCAGCGCAGCCAGGTCTCGAGCAGTTGCAGGTCGACCTCGTCGACCCCGCCGGCCGGCGGCATCGTCCGCTCATCCACCGTGCGCACCAGGATGCGCGCTCGCCACCGGATCACGTCGGCCTCCGTATCGAACACCACTTCGGGCGGCGCCCCGTAGCGTTCCTCCGCCTGGCTGGCGTGGCACCCCTGGCACTGGGTCCGCATGAACCCGTCGCCCCAGTCCTCCCAGGTCACCTCGACGGCGGTGTCACACCACCCGGGTCGATCCAGGTCTCCGCCGACCCCGCTGTCGTCGACCACCGGGGGCGACACCACCGTACACGCCACCCACAGGAGCGCGATCATCCGTCGATCACCGCGGCGATGGGTGGGTGATCGGGAAGGGCGGCGGCGGGGTCCTCGCCGGCCAGGGCGTAGATGGTCGCTCCCAGGTGCGACGGCACCAGGGCGACTCCGCCGTCATCCAACGCGCCCGTGGTGAGGTCGACCCGAAACCCGGTGAACGCCTCCGGGTCGTAGCCGCCCACCACGGTGCCCCCCGCCACCCCGGCACCGAGGAACATCGCCGATGTGAAGGTCCAGTGGTCCTTTCCGCCGCGGCTGTTGATGCGCGGATACCGCCCCATCTCGCTGAGCACGACCACCGTCACCTCGTCCGACAGCGGACCGCCCCGGCTGCCCCGCCGGGCGTCGAGGTCGGCCATGATGCTCGACAGCCCCTCCATCAGGGTGTTGAAGTGATGCCCCTGGAGCGGGAGGTCGGAGTGGGTGTCCCAGGACAGGCCCTGCCAGCCCTCGAATTCCACCATCGCGGTCCGGCACAGGCCCCGCTCCATCAACTCGGCGGCAATGGCCGCCTGCCCCACGAAGTCCTGGCCGCCGGACAGGTCCAGCTCGCCGCCCAGCTCGATGAGGTCGGCGATGCGCCCGTCGGCCGCCGCCGCCAGATCGAGCAGTTGCCCGGCGCGTCCGCGGCCACCCCCCGCGGCGGCTGCCTGCAGCCGACCCGACACCAGGGCGTCGACCCGCGAAGCCGCCTCGGCCGACGGCAGATCCACGGCCAGGTCACCGTCGGTCATGCCGCTGCCATCCAGCAGCCGGCTGAGCTGCCCGCTCGCCCCTACGCGCACCACGCTGCCTGAATGGTCCGCCGCGTAGGACGGACCCGAAATGTGGACCATGGGGAGGAGCAGGTCCTGGGAGGACGAGGCGGCGACCGTGGACGGCCAGTCGTTGCCCCCCGGCAGGGTGCTTCCCGTCAGCATCAGCCGCAGGCACACATCGTGGGCCACCGACCGGGCCTCCACCCCATGCACGATGGCCAGGCGATCGCCGCAGCTCTCAAAGAATTCCCGGACCGCCGGACGCTCCTCGGTGGTGACGAATGGGATGCCGTGGGCGCTGGCCTCGACCAGGCCGGGGTTGTTCTCCACCACCGTCCCCAGCATCGGGGCGATGCACTCGGTGGGATCCCAGCCGCCCGTGCAGAAGACGAACAGCAGTCGGCCCTCGCCGCTGGTCCCCGCGCGCGCCCGGCGTCCCGACAGCAACCACCCCGGCATGCACAACCCTCCGGCGACCAGGGTCAGCAGGCCACGTCGGGACAGGTGCGGGGGATGAACACGCATCAGTAGGTCCAGAAGGCCGGGTCTCGGATCAGCAGGGCGATGACGGCCGCCCACGCCGCAGCCGTGCCGTCGGCCGCGGCCACCGCGTCGAACAACGCCGTCTCCTCGGCCAGGGCGTCGTCCGTCGCCGGCCGGCCGTGGAACCGGAGGTGCAGGGTCTCGAGCTGGTCGACGAAGGCCGGGTCGGCCGAGGTGGTGTCGCCGTCGACCCCGGTCAGCAGCCGCCGTTCCTCGGCCGGGAGGGCGAGGTCCGACGTCACGACGAAGTCCGCGGCTCCCTGGGCAAGGAGGCGCAGCACCACCTGCTGGCTCACCGACGGGTCGCGCTGCGGCCGGGTGACCGCCACGCCGTCCACCCCGCCGGCGAGGATCCGGTAGCCCAGGTCATCGTTGCCGAGCTGGTCGAAGCCGTCCTCGGTCCAGCGGAAGCCGGTGAGCGCCTCCACGCTGTCGGCGAGCTGGTCCGGCGACATCATCCGCAGGGTCTGGATGGCGACCTCGTCGTCCTCGGATGCGGTGTCCAGCAGGGCCCCGGCCCGGTATTCCTCCGACGCCAGCACCGCCCGGACGAGTCCGCCCACCCGCAGGTCGGCGTCTCGGAAGGCGTCGAGCCAGGCCGAGACCTGGGATTGGTCGGCATCGGTGATCTCGCGGTGCAGCAGGCCGCCGGCCACCCTCCGGGTGGTGCACCGCAGGAACCGCGGGTCGTCGGCCACGGCGGGACCGAGCTCGACCGGCCCGTTGAGCGGGGTGCCGAAGTACTCCGGCGACGTGCCCAGGTAGTAGGCCCCCAGCCACTCCCGTTCCGGGTGGTAGCGGGTCATCTCCGGTTCGGCGTAGATGTCGAACCACCAGAACCCGTAGAACGCCGCGGCCAGCGGATCCAGGGAGTTGTGGCAGCCGACGCAGGCCGGCTCCGAGCTGGTCGCGTCGAGAAGGCTGTCGGTGTCCAGCAGCGACGACGCGTCGAAGCTGATCGGCCGCAGCAGGAAGTCCTCGCACAGCAGCAGCCGGGCCAGCGCCGCCGCCCGCCCGCGGTTGTAGTTGGCGGGCGCCGACCAGTACCGCCACCACAGGCCGTTGGTCATGATGAGGCCCCCCGCCGGCCGGCCATCGGTGTACCGCGCCGGCCGCCAGCCTTCCGCCGGCGCATCCGACAGGCCCGCCTCCTCCAGCGAGATCTCCTGCAGCGGCCAGATCTCGAGCAACATGTCGTCGGCCACCGTCCAGTCGACGGTCACCACGTCGGTCCAGGGGCGATCCGCCGAGGCGATGGTCGCCATCAACAGGAGGGGCTCGGTCCCCACGGAGGACTCGAAGCGGTACTCCTGGGAGGGATCCAGGCCGTAGCTCTCCACGGTGGCGTTGAACGAGTCCACCCGGGTGAGGAACTGCTCGGCCATCATGTCGGCAAAGCGCAGCCGCCACCGGGGCGACCGCAGCATGTCTTCGATGATGGCCTCGATGGCGTCGGGGTCCTCCAGGACCGCGGCGACCTGGTCGGGTTCTGGGGGCAGGCCGGTGAGATCGAGGCTCCGGCGACGCAACAGGGCGAGATCGTCGAGGGGGATGGTGACCGGGTCCGCCACCGCGCCCGGCCCCGAGTCCGTCGCTCGGGCTGTCCCGCTGTCACCAACCGGTGCCGGTCCGCAGCCGTGCAGCGCCAGGAGGGTGGCGATCAGAGCCAGCATGGCTGCTCCCATCCCGCCACCGCATCGCGCAGGGTGCCGGCGAGGTCGATGCAGATCTGGCCGAGGTCCTGGTCGCCCAGCCACAGCTCCCCGTACCCCGAGCAATCACCGGACAGGACCAGCGAGAACCACCATCCGGAGGGGTCCCGGATCGCGACCGTTCCGGTCGCCAGCCCGTCGCATTCCTCCCAGTCCACCTCGACCTCGCGGAAGCTGATGTCGGCGGCGGGCAGCCCGATCCCCCCGTCGATCGTCGTGCGCCGCCCGTCCGCGCCGACCTCGTGGGTCACGAACAGCGACGCCTCGACGCCAACGTCCAGCCACGGCTCTCGCCCGTCGGCCCGGTAGCTGCCGCCGACCTGGTCGAAACAGGAGACCCCGCCATCGACGTCGAACCGGCACTCGTGGGAGCAGTCGCCCCCGGCCTCCATCTCGGCCCCATCCGGGGCCTTCAACCGGTACTGCGACACCAGGCCCCGGCTGTCCACTCCCACGCCGGGTTCCATGTCGTTGTCCGCGGGGTCGGTGCAGTCGACGAGGTACAGGCCGAACCCCTCGAAGACGTAGCCGGCGCCGGTCTCGCAGTGGTCGGTCTGCCAGACGCCGTACGGCCCCTCGGATTCCGGGTCCTCCATGGAGGGGCAGGTACCCTCGCGGTGCTCCAGGTACGACTCGTAGGCGGCGAAGACCGGCAGCCCATGGACCGCGCCGGCGGACAGCACCTCGTCGAGGGCCACGGCCACGTCCGCAGCGGTCCACGTGGCCCCCGGGACCTGCCCCCCTGCGCCGGTGGCCCCGGAGTCGTCGCCGCCGGCCTCCGGGTCGGTGTCCGCCGGTGGCAGGCGCCATCGTCCCGCAGCTCCGTCCCCGGCGGGCAATCGCCGGTAACGGTGCAGCCGAACAGCATGGACGAGACGAGCAGCGACACGCGTCTGGACCTCGGAGCAAGCCTAGCATCCTTTCCATCTCTTCGCGCCACCGAGCGGGTGCTGTAGGCTGCCGGAATCGTGTCAACACCTTCCCCATCCATCGCCGGGCGACTCCCGGCTCATCGACGGCTTCGCCGCATCCTCGGTCGCCTGGCCCTGGCGGCCGGCGGACTCGTCGCCGGCGTCGCCCTGGCCGAGATCGGCGCCCGGTTGATCCACCCCGCCGGCAATGCCGACCTGCTGTTCAACGCCCCCGACACCACGCCGCGCGGGCTCTACCTCGTCGATCACGAGCTGCTGCTGGTCCCCGCTCCCGGCTTCTCCGCCGTGAGCCGGGGGCTGGACCACCGGGTCCCCCTGCGGATCAACAGCGTCGGCGTCCGGGGACCCGAGCCGGGAGAGAAACGGGGGGAGCGATGGCTGGCGATCGGGGACAGCTTCACCCTGGCCACCCAGGTGGCCGAGGCCGACACCTTCGAGCAGCGCCTCGCGGCCCTGCTGTCCGCGCCCGACGCCCGGGTCGAGGTGTTCAACGCCGGGGTCGACGGATACTCGACCTGGCAGGCCACCGGGCGCTACACCCGCCTGGACGGAACGCTCCAGGCCGACGGCGCGCTCCTGACCTTCTTCCTGGGCAATGACCTGCAGGACAACGAGCGCTTCCCCATGCTGCTCCCCGATGCCCGCCGCCACCCGGAGGGGGTTCCCATCCCCCGCCCGACGACCGCACCGTGGACGGCCTGGTTGACCCGCAACTCCTACCTCTACGCCCACTACCGGGTGTGGAACCGGGCGCGGGCCCTGCGCGGCGGACGGGACCCGTTCCGCCAGCAGTGGCGGGACGAGCTGTCGATCTTCACCACCGGCGGCCGCGGGCGCCTGCAGGGGTTGTTGCCGAGCACTCGCCGCGCGCTCCAGCAGCTCCGCGACCGGGTCCAGAGGGCCGGTGACCGGCTCATGGTCGCGGTCGCCCCGCCGGCCTTCGTCGTCGACCGCGAACGGGTGGCGCCCACCTTCGAGGTGGTCGGCCTGGACCCGGCCACCGCCGACCTCGACGCCCCGGGTGCCGCGGTGCTGTCCACCCTCTCCGCGCTGCACATCCCGGCCTGCGACCTCACCCCCGCCCTGCGGGCCGGCGCGCGAACTGACCGCATGTACCTGACCTACGACGGGCACTGGACTCCCCAGGGCCACGCGGTGGTGGCCGAGGCGCTGGCCACCTGCATGGAGCGCCGATGATCGGCCTGCTCGTCGCCTTCCTGGCCTGCACCGGGGCCGACGACACTCCCGCCGCTCCCGGGCCGGCCGCCGTCCACGGCGCGGCAGGTGACAGGGGGCGGCGCCCGGAGCCGGCGACCGTCATGGTCGACCAGCACCAGCAGCACCCGCCCCTGCCCGCCGACAACCCGGCGTGGCAGTGGGAAGCCGGCGGCTTCGTTCCCGACTTCGGCTGGTACGGAGAGCACTCCTGGGCCGACGTCCGGATGCGGGTGGCCGGGCACATCTACGTCGCCGGACGGGACCTCGCCCGGCTGCACGCCTCCGGTGGCGACCTCGCCGGTTGCGCGGACGCCTACGACGACCTGCGGGCCCGCCTGGAGGCCATCCCCACGCCCGGCGCCGGGGTGGCCCACGACATCCACGCGCTCCTGGTCTCGGCCGCCACCCGGGACGCGGCCCTCTGCCGGTCCCTGGCGCGCGGCACCCCGCCCGCCGCCGACGGAGACGACCTCGCGACGCTCCGGGCCCGCCTGCTGGGGCTGGCGCTGCGCCACGACGGGGGCGAGGTCGTCGATGCCGACGCCGCCCGGATCCGGCGCGCGCTCCGCCCCTTCCTCGAACCCCGCCCCGACCTCGACCTGGACACCTTTCGTGACGTCGACGACCGCCACCGATTGCGGGTCGCGCTGTTCCAGGCCGCGTTGTCGGCCGAGGACCCGCTGTCCGTCGTCGAGCCGTGGGGCTACTGGGAACCGGCCGAGTTGCAGCGCACCGCCATCGTGCTCGGGTTGACGGCCCAGGCGCTGTGCACCGAGGGCTGCGAAGACTGGTCCCCCGAGGCCGGCCGGCTCCTCGCCGGCGACGCGGCCACCGGGCAGGGGGGCCTGGACGGGCCGGCCTGGACGTGGCCCTCCCAGCTCGCCGCGGAGCTGCCCCGCAAGGACGCCGTGGCCGACTTCACCGTCGAGGGTCTCGGTCACCTGCCCACCGGCGACAGCCTCATCGACGTCGCCGCCGAACCCGGTCCACGGGCCATCGGCACCCTGGAGCGGCTGGGCCTCGACGACCCCGTCCACCGTGCATGGCTCGGCCAGCAGGAGCGCCGGCTGGACGCCGCGCTGGCCGAGGACCCCGCCGCCATCCCGGGCATCGTCCGCGAGATGACCGCCCGCATCGACGCCATGGGGCATGGCAGCCGCTACTACAACATCAAGCAGATCCGCAACGAGGCCGTCCGGCAGCTCGCCGCCGCCGGCCACCCCTCCCTCGCCCGCACCGTCCTGGCCGACAACTGGCCCCTCCATGCCCAGGATTGGGCCTGTCCCAACCGCGAGGCGATCCTGCGGGCCATCGACGGGCGCCTGCTCCTGGCGGCCGGGGACCCCACGGCCGAGGCGCGACTCCAGGCATCCCTGTCGGCGAGCGCCGAGTTCCTCGACCTCGTGGATCGCGCCGAGCGGGGCGAGGACGTCGGCCGACACCCCCCGGGGCCCGGGGCCGGGCCCCGCGGGCAGGGTTCACCCCCATCCGCCCGGCCCATCGCACCCACGGGCCCTCCGCCATGACCGCCCGCGGCGCGTTGCTCGGGGCGGCGCTGGGACTGGGGACGGCCATGACGGTCGAGCGGGTCCGCCTCGAGGCCGGGCCCTCGTGATGGACCGTGCGCCACCCCGACGTGCCGCTGCGGCTGGCCCGGCTGGCCGGTCCCCCCCGGCTCCCCGGAGAGGGGTGGCCGCTGGATTCGCATGGCGTGCTCGGCATCGACCGGGTCGCCGACCGGCTCGAGGCGGTCGTGGAGCTGCCCGAGGGCGGGCAGGTCGAGCTGCGGTTGGGAGGCCGACAGCCGGAGGCCGGTGTGGCCCTGCTCCTGAGCCGGGTGGGCGAGGGCCGGTCGGCGGTGGCCCGAGCCGACGCCGAGCAGGCCACGCCGGTGGGTCCCCCCCCGCCCCGCCAGTGGCTGTCGTGCACCGGCAGCCTCGCCGTGCCCGGCGACGGCCCGGTCCGGGCCGGACTGGCGGTCGAGGGGGAGCAGGTCCGGGCCTGGGT
>RFKJ01000316.1 GCA_003694325.1 Deltaproteobacteria bacterium | reverse complement strand
GGCCGGCGTCGCCGTCGTGCTGGCGCTGGGGCCGGTGCTCCACGTCCGGGGTTCGCCGGTGTTCGGCTTCATGCCCTACCGGTTGCTGGCCGAGCTTCCGCTGTTCGGCCTGATGCGCCTGCCCCATCGCTGGCTGCTGGTGGTGTTCCTGGGCCTGTCGGTGCTCGCGGCGAGGGGGGGGCGGGGCTTCTCGGGCCTCGCCGCCTGCCTGGTGCTGGTCGAGGCCATGGGGCTCTCGGTGGTGGACCGGCCGCGCACCGACATCACCCCGCCGGCCATCGTCTCGGAGGTCGACGGACCGGTCCTCGACCTGCCCCCGCGGACCCTCGGCGACGACGCCCGGGGGCGCTACCTCGTGTGGCAGCGGGTCCACCGGCGGCCCATCGCCTACACCCTGCTCATGCAGAGCATCGGCCCACGGATCGCCGCCGAGCCCCTGGTGCGGGCGGTGGCCGGCATGGACCGGTCCGACCCCATCGCGTCGAAGGTGATCGAGGCCGAGCAGTTCCGCCAGGGCGACTTCGCCCGGGGGGTGGCGGAGTGGCGGGCCGGCCGGGCCGACCCCGCGACCCTGAACGGGGCGGCCGAGCGGCTGCGGGGGCTGGGCTACGCGCTGGTGATCCTCCACCGGAACCTCCTTGCCGAGGAGGACGCCGATCGCATCGCCGCCCTGCTCGGCGAGCACCTCGGGATGCCGGCCATCGACACCGAGGAGGCGGTGCTGTGGCGACTCTGACGCCCGCCCGCTTCGCCCGGGCGGCCTGGTACCTGGCCCTGGCCCTGCTGGTGACCTGGCCGGTGGTGCTGCACCCCGTCGACACGGTGCTCGGGCACCCCCAGGCCAGCGCCGCCTGCCACGTCTGGGTCCTGTGGTGGGCCCGGCACCACGTCACCGAGATCGTCACCCCGCTGCTGTTCTTCCCCTACGGAGCCGACGTGGTGACCCTGTACGGATCCGACGTGCTCAGCCCGCTGCTGCTGCGCGGGCTGCCCCTGCCACCGACGCTGCTGTACAACCTGTGGGTCGTCCTGCTGCTGGTGGTCGGCGGGCTCGGCGTCGACGGCCTGGCCCGGGATCGCGGGGCCACCGAGGCCGGGGGGCTCCTGGCGGGCACCGTCTTTGCCACGGCGCCCTTCCTGCAGCACGAGGCGCTCAACGGCACCAGCGAGATCATCGGCATCGCGGCGCTGGCGTGGTTCCTGCGAGCGCTGTTCGCGGTGCTGGACCGGCGTGACGACGGGAGCTGGAGGCGCCCCTCCCGGCACACGGTGGTCGGAGGACTCGCCCTGGGGCTCTCCTTCTCCCTCGCGGTGGCGCTGAGCGCCTACAACCTGTTCTTCGGCCTGGTCGCCGCCGGGGTGCTCACGGTGGCCCGGCTGGCGACCTCGCCGACCCCGGTGTTCCGGCGGGAGCAGGTCCAGGCCCTGGCGGCGGCCGCCGTGGGCGCGTCGCCCATCGGCGCATTCCTCCTGTGGCTGCAACGCAGCCACGGCGCGGCCGAGGTCTACAGCCGCCGGGGGAACTGGAAGAGCGACCTCATGGCCCTCCCCGACGCCTTCGCCAGCCTGGAGATGTGGGTGGATCCTCGCCCGGCCACGATCCCGGTGGTGCAGGAGCTGCCCTTCGGCGAGGTCTTCGAGTACTGGACCACCTGCACCGTCTACCTGGGCCTGGTGGCGCTGGGGCTCGGCGTCATTGGCGCCTGGCGGGGGCGTCGGCGAGCGCCGGTGGGCAGCCTGGTGGCCCTGGCGGTCGTCGCGGCCCTGATCGCCAGCGGCCCCTACCTGCGGGTCCAGGGCGAGCCGGTCACCGTGCTCGGCCTGCGGGTGCCCATGCCGTCGCTGGTCCTCGCCGACCTGTTCCCTCCGTTCGTCATCACCGCGGTCCACGCCTACCGCTACGCGGGCCTGGTGGTCATCGCCCTGGCCCTGCTCGCCGGCCTGGCCGTCCGCCGGTGGCCGGCAGCCGTGGCCGCCGGGTGCCTCGTGCTGGGCGACGCCGTCCTGCTGTCGCCCGTGCCCTGGCCGGCGCCGGTGACGCAGCGGCCCCGCTCGGCGGTGCTCGACGCCCTGGCCGCCGCACCCGACGGCGGCGTCCTCCACGTCCCCATCGAGGCGGAGCACCTCGGCGATCTCGGGCGCCTGCTCCTGGCCCAGACGGTGCACGGCAAGCCGGTGCAGGACGGCGGCATCCACCGCCGGGCCGGCGTGGCCGCGACGACCGCCTTCCGGGAGATCGGCCTGCTGGCCGGGCTGGAGGCGCGCGGCGCCCCGCGGCTTCCCGGCGAGAAGCAGGGGCGCTTCGACCTCGGCCAGCTCTACAACCTGGGCTACCGCTACGTGCTCCTGGAGGAGGGCGAGGAGTCGCCCGACGTCGAGGCCTGGCTGGAGCGACTGCTGGGCCCGGCCGACGAGGCCGACGAGCGCTGGCGCTTGTGGCGCCTCGAACCCGAGCGGATCGTCGGCCGGGAAGGGTCGGGGCGGCGACCATGAGCGGCTGGCGCTCTGGTAGGCTGCGCGGCGTGTGGATCCTGCTGCCGCTGATGACGATCCCGGTCTCCGCCGCGGGGGAGGGGACGTCCACCCTGCTGGTGGTCTCGCTCGATGACCGCCCCGGCCGGCGCCTGCAGGCACCGGCGGTGGACGTCGACCTGCCCGGCGTCGGCGTCCGGGCCATGGCCGACGACGGCAGTCGGATCGGCGACCGGGCCGACGACGGGATCTGGATGTGGGCCGGCACGGTCCCCGCCGGCGAGACCCGAACGCTGCGCCTGCTGGACGGCGACCGGCAGCTCGCCGCGCTGGACCTGGCCATCCCGGCCGGGGACCGGGCGTTCTTCGCCTACAAGCTCCTCGCCGACGGCTCGGTGGTTCCCGATCCGGCGGCCCGCCCCATCGAGCGGGTGGGGGACGTGATCCCGACCTCCGGCGACATCGTCGGCGCGGCCTCGGCGATGGGCGGTGGCGCCCGGGCGGCGGAGGAGGGGACGAGGGGTGGCGACCGGCCGGTCGGCGACGACGAGGTGCGGGTGCGCCTGTTCCTCGACGACCGGGCGGTGCAGCGGGTCCACGACCCCATCGTGGTGGTCCCCGACCAGGGGAGGGGACCGGTCCACCTCGCCGACGACGGCCGCGTGGCGGGCGACACCCCCGACGACGGCATCTACGTCGGCGACCTCGTGGTCCAGCGGACCCAGTACCTGCGGTTCGAGGTCGCGGACGGAGACGATCCCCTCGGCGAGCTGACCGTGTTCCTGCCCAGCACCGGCCAGGCCGAGGTGCGGATGCGCTCCACGGAGGGGGAGCCGGGGATCGAGCTGGCGGTGGAGCCCACCGCCCAGGGTGCCAACGAGGGGCCGGCGTCCGGCGGCGGGTCCGCCAGCGTGGTGGTGGTCGACCGGCTGGCCCACGTGGTCTGGGTCGGCGTCGCGCTGTTCGCCATCGCCTTCGCCTGGCTGCGATCCGTGCTGTGGAAGGCCTGGACCGACGAGGTGCGCCCGGTGCTGGCCAAGCTCGACCGCTGGCTCGACGCCCAGGCCGCGGCGGACGCAGGCCGCGGCGGGGGGGAACCGGGGGACGGAACATGAGGCTGCACCCCGACAGCGTCGGCCGGCTCCTGCTGCTGAACACCGTGCTCATCGGGCTCGACACCGTGATGCTGGCGGTGCTGCTGGCCCGC
>RFKJ01000315.1 GCA_003694325.1 Deltaproteobacteria bacterium | reverse complement strand
CGCTTCGAACTCGCTCCAGCTTCCGGCCACGGCGAGACCGATGGCTCCAAGCAGGCCCAGCGGAAGGAGACGGAGGAGGGAGGAACGGGTCGACATCGAAAAACGCCTCGGGGCGGCTGCGTCCGCCCGGTGAAATGGGTGGACCTCAGTTGGCCGGCCCCGACGTGCCGGTCTCACGCGGCTTGTCGCGGCCGAACTGCAGGAGCGGCTCGTCGATGTCCGAGTCGTCGATGTTCAGCTCCTGCAGCGTCACCTGCACGTTGTTCTTCCGCTTGCGGATGTCGTACTGGATGATCTGCGTCATGTAGCCGGGTGCTGACACCTCGAGCTGGATCGACATCCCGGGCTTGAAGATCAGCTCGCTGCCATCGGGCAGGTAGAGCTTCGACTCCTCCCAGGTGCCGGTCAGCGAGTTGACACGGTGGCGATCAGCTTCGTCGGGGTGCCGGATCACGGCCGTGGGCACCGGCTCCCCGGAGGCGTCCACCACGGTGACCTGCACGGGCACGCCGTCGGCATAGCGGTCCTTCTTGGCATGGGCCGGGCCCGCGACCAGCAGTCCGGCAAGGGAGAGTGCTGCGGCGCAGCGGCGAAGACGGGACATGGTCATCCTCCAGCTTCCAGGAAGCTCCCGATGACGCCGCCCGGCGACGACTCCCTGGCCGACGAGCGATCTCCCGTCTCCAGCAGCGCCCGGGCGGCGGCGCTCGACACGTAGGGACCCGCCAGCTTGCGGGCGGCTTCCGGGTCGTCGGCGGCGATGAGCAGCGCCGCCGTGGCGCGTGCATCCGCCAGGCCA
This sequence comes from Deltaproteobacteria bacterium, assembly GCA_003694325.1. GTDB lineage: Bacteria > Myxococcota_A > UBA796 > UBA796 > UBA2385 > J125. Next base: position 2,493 of record RFKJ01000315.1, on the reverse strand, counting down.
TCCTCGGGCGCCTGGCCCTCCAGGCTGACGAGGGTGGACACGCAGGTCGCGCCATCTCCATCGGCGCAGGCGATCAGCGCGCTGGTGGCGATCTTGCGCCACTGCTGACCCTCCGGCGCGAAGATCAGGCCGTCGAGCAGGGAGCGCGCGATGTCGGTCTCCCGCTCGGTCGCCGCCCGGCCGGACCAGATGAGGAGCTGCTCGTCGCGCTCCTCGAAGCTGTCGGGCAGGTTGAGCAGCACCTCCTCCACCGACTTCACCGCCACCTTGCGCAGCCCCAGCGCCCAGAGGGCCTGGGCTTCCGACAGGCCCGCGACCAGCGGATCCTCGTCGTCGAGGAGGTCGAGGTAGTCGTCGGCGAGCTCGGCGATGGCCCCGCCGGCGGTGCGGGCCTGCTGCAGCAGTCCCCGCGCCTCCTCCCGCTCGCCGTCCGCCAGGGCCACCTCGGCGGCCAGGAGCTGGCCGGCCGGCAGGCCGGAGGCCATGCCGTGCGCCTTCACCGCCTCGAGGTCGCCGGCTTCGATCGCCACCAGCGCGCGGCGCATCTTGACCTCCGGCAGCCGCTCCCCCGCGTCCTCCTCGGCCTGGGCGAGCAGGCGATCGGCATCGGCGGGCCGGCCGCGCTGCAGCGCCATGAACGCGGCCCCGGTCGCGACGTCGACCTGGGCGCCGTACTCGGCGACGGCCTGGTCATAGGCGTCCGCCGCCCCGGGCAGGTCGCCGGCCATCAGCCTGGCTTCCGCCTGCGCCGCGGCCTCCTTCGCCTTGTCGTCCCCGAACAGCGAGCACCCGTGGAGGAAGGCGAGCGCTGCGCCGATCAGCAGTGGGTTCATGGAAACCTCGCTCCTTGCGCCGAAGGATCCGTCCGGGGTCCACGGCCGACACCCGCGGATCCACGCCCCGCGGGGCGGAACGGACACCGGGGTTAAAGCACAGCGAGGGTGCCATGCGCAAGGCAGCGGAGCCGGTCCCGATCATCGCCACCCCGGCCGCCGCCTTCGACCGTCGACCTCCGGCGCCACCCGGCGGTCGGCCGCGGCGAGGGTCCCGCCGTCGAGCACCAGGATCATGCTATTTTCGCCCCGCTCCCGGATCGGGCCGCAGCCCATGCACCCTCCAGCCACCGTTGCTCCCCGTCCCGCGCCGTCCCGGCCGCGACTCCCGCGCTGGTCCTCCCCGAACCGCGCCGCCCCACCCACGATGTCCGCACCATGACGCCCGAGCCGGCACGGCGCACCGACCAGCGCCTCGAAATCACGCTCCTCCAGGAGCGAAGTGCTGGGACCTTCGCCCGCGTGTACCTCGCCGAGGCCCGCGGCTCCGGCGGCCTGTCCCGGGTGGTGGCGGTCAAGGTGATCAAGGAGCAGTGGTCGGACTCGGCCGAGATCCTGTCCCGGTCCCGGGACGAGGCCCGCCTGCTGTCCCGCCTGCAGCACCGCAACATCCTCCGCGTCGAGGCCCTCGCCCAGGTCGACGGCCAGCCCGCCCTGGTGATGGAATTCGTCGACGGCGTGGACCTGCGGGAGCTGATCCTCGGCCTCGCCGAGCGAGGGGAGCGGATCCCGCCGCGATCGCTGTACACGGTGCTCGCGGCCGCTGCCAGCGCCCTGGCCGCCGCCTACGAGGAGATCCCGCTGACCATGTCGGGGCCCCTGCGGGTGGTCCACCGGGACATCAAGCCGAGCAACATCATGATCAGCCGCCAGGGCGAGGTGAAGGTCCTCGACTTCGGCACGGCGCGATTCGATCTCACCGAACGGCAGGCCAGCACCGGGGCCATGCGCTTCGGCAGCCTCAAGTACATGTCCCCGGAGCGCCGGGACGGCGCGCGCGGCGATCACCCCAGCGACGTCTACGCGCTCGGACTGGTGGCGCTGGAGATGCTGCTCGGCGAGCTGCTGCCGGTCCTTCCGGTGGGCACCGCCGAGCACGACGCCCTGCTCGAAGACATCCTGGGCCGACTGCCCGACCCCGGCCTGCCCGACGCCCGGTGGGACGACGCCCTCAAGCAGACCCTGCGCGGCATGGTCGCCGCCGATCCGGCGCGGCGCCTGCACGCCAGCCAGGTCGTCCCGCTGTTCCGGTCCTTCGCCGACAACGCCACCGGCGAGTCCCTGGAGGTCTTCGCCTCTCGGGCCATGGCCCTGCTCGGCCACGACCCGGTCACCGCCAGGCCCGAGGAGATCTCCGGGTCGCGGGTGTTCACCGCGGCCACCACCAGCAGCGACCTCCCTCCCCCGGCCACCGGCCGCCCGCGGCTGTCCGCCAGCCGGACGATGGTGCCCGACCCGGCCATCGTCGACGCGGCGACGCCCGTCCAGGTCTCGGTGACGGCCGATCCCATCGACGAGGCTCCCCTTGGGTCCGCCGGGGACGATTCCCGATCCGCGCCCGCCACGCTGGCGAGGGAACGGCCCCCCTCCCCGGTGACGGCCGGCGCCCTGCCCGTCCGCGCCGCGACCGATCCGCCGCACCCCGACCCCGACGCCGGCG
>RFKJ01000314.1 GCA_003694325.1 Deltaproteobacteria bacterium | reverse complement strand
GCAGAGGGCCGGCCACTGGTCGCAGAACAGCCCGGTGGTGTATTCGTCGCAGGCTCCCTCGGGGGGATCGCCGCACATCCCGGGGTTGTTGCAGCAGAATCCGACCAGAACGCCCTCGCCGTCGCTGGTGGTGTTGGCGCAATACGCCTGCTCCAGCGCGGTGGTGCAGGCGTTGACCGTGCCGTCTTCGGCGATGGATTCGCCGAGGATGGTGCACTCGTTGACGTCCCCGACGGTGATGTCGTGGGCCGCCGGCAGCGACACCGCGGGGATGTTGCCGCAGGCGCCGTCGGCGACCGCGGTGGCGAAGGACAGCAGTCCGTCGTCGTTGGGGACCGAGAAGGTCTCCAGCACGACGGTGTACTCCGCCCCGGCGTGGCCGGTGGTGTCGATGGTGCAGTACTCCGGCGCGCCGCGGCCGGCGTGGGCCTCCTGGCCGGTGTACGGGCTGGAGTTCCGGCACGCGACATAGTCGATGGCGATCTGCCGGCCGAGGCTGTCGGTGTAGTAGCCGCTGAAGTCGCCGATCTCGATGCCGGGGGAACCGGTGTAGTAGGAGGACAGGCCGCCGTAGAGGTCGATGTCCCCGTCGTCGCTGGAATAGTCGGGGAACACCCACGCCGAGTTGCTGTTGGCGGGCCCGATGTAGTGGTTCCAGGAGACGGTCTCCTGGTCCACGATGACGCAGACCTTGCCGCCGGTTCCCCGGAAGGTGAAGGTCGCGCCGCCCACCGTGACGTTGTCGGTGGAGCTGAGCTGCCCGAAGTAGCACCCGTCGGTGGACGGATCCGCGCAGTTCTGGGGGCTGACGGAGGGGACGTCGTCGATGTCCATGACCGCCAGCTCGCCGATCTCGATGACCGACGGGAAGTTCTCGTTGGGCTGGGGCAGCAGGTCGGCACCGCTGCGGTCGCAGGCCACCATCGACAGCGCTGCCAGCGCCACGGCGGCCGCCGGCGCCGGAAGGGTGGGAACGCGGAGCCTACTCATACTTGTACCCCAGCTCGAGGGTGAAGGGCTGATCGGGGTCGGTGATGACGGGGGCATCCCAGCTCACGAGGTCGCCCGCCCCGATGAAGTAGCCGGGGTCGTTGAGGATCTCGTCGGCGTTGGTGCCCTTGTAGTACTGCTCGTCGTAGTTGTAGTAGTAGTCGCCGTCGGTCCCGTCACAGGTCGCGAAGGTGAACGACGGGTCGGGCATGTCGACGAAGCCCCAGACGCTCACCCCCTCCGTCCACTGGGTGTGGAGGATTTCGAAGGGGGCCTCGTAGTAGTCGCCGTTGAGGGTGAAGTCCTTCGGGCCGATGAGGTCCAGCTCGGCATCGCTGGTGACGTACTCGGCTTCGAAGCACTTCTCCTGGAACTCGGTCGCGCTGGTGATCTCCCGGCCGTCGTCGTCGACGATGGGGCGCCGCAGCTCGTCGCGGAAGAACTGGAGCACGTCGTCGTAGGTGTCGTATCGGCCGGTGACGGTGCGGCAGACGGTGGCCGCGTAGCAGCCCCAGGTCATGCGCCCGACGGTGGTTCCCCCGTAGGGGTAGGCGTCCCCGTTTCCGTCGCCCAGGACCGGGCCCCACTCGGGATGGGGGTAGGGGTAGAGGCTGTCGTCGATGCCGGCGTAGACCCCGATGTAGATCGGGCCGATGGCCCGGGGGTCGTTGACGGTCCAGCGCTTGCCGGTGGTGTCGGCCAGCTCGATCTCGATGAGGTCCTTGGGGATGCGCACGGTGCCGGTCAGGTCGGCGTTGGGCAGCTCCTCGTGGTAGGTGCAGCCCGGCCCCAGGCCGGCCGCGGCGAGGGCGACCGCGGTGGACAGCCACAGCGCCGTCGATGTCTCAGAACTCATAGCGGGCTCCCAGCGAGATCTGCATCGGGTCCTGGCGTCCCGAGATGATCCAGCGGTTGTCGGAAGAGATGTAGGCGCTGTCGCCCTGCCGGTTGTTGGTCGCGTTCTGCAGCTCGGCGACGGCCACCAGCTTGCCCTTGCGCACGGGAATGCTCTGCTGGAGCAGGATGGAGAGCGACCACCACGGCTCCTCGCGGGCGTAGGTCCCGATGGTCTGCCGGAGGATGCTGCCGTAGCCGACCGACGAGCCGTTGCCGTAGTACCGGCTCTCCGGGTTGCCGCTCTCGTACATCAGCGTGCCGCCCAGTTGGGTGGTCCACGGATCGTTGGGGATGTCCCAGGCGAAGCCGGCGGCGATGTCGTGGCGGACATCGGTGTAGAGCAGGCCGTTGACGTAGTACTCGACCTGCTGGGGCACCGACAGGAAGCCCGACGGCGTGTTCTGCACGGTGCCGCGGCTGATGGTGTAGGAGTAGTTGGCCTGCACCTGCCAGCGGTCCGACCACAGCTTGTTGACCGACAGGTCGGTCCGGAAGTAGTCGCGCCGGGCGATGTTGGGGGTGCGCAGGCGGCTGTAGGGGGTCAGGCTGCCGTCGCTGGAGCCCAGCACGTTGTAGCCGTCCTCGTCCCAGATGAGGTTGGTCTCGTCGAAGGCGTAGAGGTTCCGGGTGTACTTGCCGGTGAAGTAGAGCTGGGCGGCCAGGTCCCGGATCAGCTCGCGCTCGGCGCCGACGCTGAACTCGTCGGAGTGCGGGGCGATGGTGCCGTCGAGCACCGTGTTGGTGTTCTCGTTGGGGAAGATGGCGTAGGCGTTGTCGATGCCCTCGGAGTACCCGGGGTAGCCGAACTGGTCGAAGTACTCGCCGAGGAACAGCTTCTGGCCGAAGCCGGACTGGGACAGGTAGTAGGGCACCGCCAGGCGGCCGGAGTCGTTGAACCGGCCGACCGACCCGACGATCTTCGACTTGTTGTTGGCCCAGGGGTCCCAGATGACGCTGAACCGCGGGCCCCACAGGCCGACGTTGATGATGGCCTCGCCGACGTCGTTGCGGACCCAGGCCCGGTCGTAGCGGGTGCCGAAGCGGAAGGTCAGGTTGTCGATGGGCTTGTAGACGTCCTGGATGAACATGCCGAGGTTGTCGGCGGTGGCCTTGAAGTTGACCGGGCCGGTGGTCTCCAGCCAGTAGTAGTTCTTCAGGGTGTCGGGGTTGTAGGCCAGCTCGTTGAGGTCGTAGTAGTACTTCTGGCCGGTGTAGCCGAAGGTCCGGTTCCACAGGGTCGAGTCGTAGGAGATGCCCACCTTCATGTCGTGGCTGCCCATGGCCTCGACCTGCAGCAGGCTGAACTTGCTGCCGATGGACCACCGCCAGCGGTCGTCGAAGTCGAAGAACGGGTAGTTCTCGCTGTCGAAGGCGTTGTTGATCCCGAAGCGCCCGGGGGTCGTCAGGTCGATGTGGTTCTCGGGCTCGGTCGGGTCGCAGGGGTTGTAGCCGAGGTCCTGGTCGTGGGTGCAGGGGACCTGGGTGCCCTCGAGAAAGAGCTTCTGCATGGTGGCGTCGGTCTCGAGGAAGGTCTCCGGGCTGATGAACCAGTCCCAGCCGAGGCTGGTGACGAACCCGCCCTGGTACTGCCGGGACTGGGCCTCGGGCTGGACGTACCGGTCGCTCTGGTCCATGTTGTCGATGGTCGACGGGTTGGTCTGGGTCAGCAGCGTGAACCGGTGCTCCGGCGTCGGCTGGACCGTGAGCTTGGCCAGCACGTAGTGGCCGTCGAAGTCACGAGGCAGGTCGATGCCGACGTTGGCGATCAGCGAGCGGCTGTGCTGGTAGCTGGCGATGAACCAGGCCTTGTCGCGGATGATCGGCCCGCTGATCTTGACGCCGGCCTGGATCGACTCGTAGCGGCTGTCGAAGTCGGTGGGGGCGAGCTGGTAGCCGTCGGAGGCGTAGCGCGCGTCCAGCTTGGGCGCCCAGGTGCCGTTGGTGTAGTAGATGTTGCCCTCGAACTCCAGCACGTTGCCGCCGGACTCGGTGACCACGTTGATGGCCCCGCCGAGGTTGTAGCCGTACTCGGGGTCGAAGGCGTTGGTGAGGACCTCGACCTGCTCGATGGCGTCGAAGTTGAAGTTCAGGGAGAAGGTGCCGGTGACCGGGTCGGTGATGTTGACGCCGTCGAGGAGGTAGGTGTTCTCGTTGTAGGAGGCGCCGCCGATGTTGGGGTTGCTTCCGCCGGTCACGCCGGCCGCCATCTGGGTGGCCGACTGGTAGGAGCGGCCCGCGGGGATCCGCTCGAGGAATTCCTTGGTCAGCACGCTGCCGCGCTGCGACGACTCGGTGTCGACCACCGGCCGGGTCTCCTCGACCACGATCTCCTCGCCGGCCTCCTGCAGGGGCATCTCCACCGTCAGGATGGTGTTGCGGCCGATGTTCACCTGGAGGTTGGGCCGCACCACCTTGGCGAAGCCGGGCTTCTCGGCGGTCAGCTCGTAGATGCCGGGGGGCAGCTCCGGGAAGAAGAACCGACCGTCGCCGTCGGTCTCCTGCTGCTTCACGCCCATCAGGTTGTCGGACCGGATGGTGACGAGGACGCCGGGAATGGGGAGGCCACCCTCGTCGACGGTGGTGCCCTTGATGGTGCCGGCGGTGACCGAAGCCCGGGCGAGTCCCGGCAGGACCAGCAGCAGCACGAGCAGGAGCCGCGTGAGGGAGAGGAGTCGGTTCATAGGGAGCCTTCCTGGCAGGAACGAAGGCGGGGCTTCCGGGGGCAGCCGGTCCCTTGGGTGGACCCGGAGCACCGGCGCGCACCAGCGCGGGCCCGCGGAGACGCGCGGAACGCTGGGGATAGGCGACCGGCAGGCGAAAGTCAACCCCGGCGTCGGCTCCGGGCCGGTTGCCGTTGCGATGCACCGCGATCAGCGCTGCGGCCAGCGTGTGGGGG
>RFKJ01000313.1 GCA_003694325.1 Deltaproteobacteria bacterium | reverse complement strand
CCCGTGGTCCACGATCACGAGCCGGCCGTATCCGCGCAAGTACCCGGCGAAGAGCACCCTCCCGGGGCCGACCGCCCATCGCCCGGTGCCGAAGTGACCGACCCGACCCCCAGCGCCGACCGCGCTCCGGCCGACAGCGTCAACATCGAGACCCTGCTCCGCCGGGCACCGTTGCTCGCCGGACTGGATCGCGCCGCCCAGGACTCCCTGCTGTGGCGGTTCCGGGCCCTGCCCTTCGACGCCGGTGACGCCATCATCACCGCCGGCGGCAGCGGCAGCGACCTCGTGCTGCTCCTGGAGGGTTTTGCCGAGGTCTACGCCCCTTCGGGCGACAGCCGCTACCTGGTGGCCATCCTCGAGCCGGGCTCGATCATCGGGGAGATCGCCTTCTTCGACCCGCAGCAGGAGCGGACCGCTGACGTGATCGGCGCCACTCGGGGCATGGCCGCCGTCCTCCCGCGCTCGGTCTACGACGAGCTGCTGGAGGAGGAGAGTCCCGCCGCGGAATCGCTGGAGCGGGCGGTGCTGCAGGCGGTCAGCCTGCGGATGCAGTACACCAACGAGACGCTGGCGGAGCTGCTCGACACCCACCGGTCGGGAAGCCTGCTCTCGCACCTGGCCCGGCTGTTCGCCGGCAAGGAGTAGGGCCGTGACACCTGCAGCAATCCTCGGCCAGCTCCCCGGACTGCGCGACGCCTCGCCGGACGCGCTGCAGGCTCTCGCCGAGCAGTTCGACCCGACCCGCTTCGAGGACGGCGCGCTCATCTGCGAGGAGGGCGACCCGGCCGAGACCCTCTACGTCCTGGCGGAGGGCACCGTCGAGGTGCGCAAGCGCTCCACCAGCGGCCGGGAGCACGCGGTCGCCGAGCTGCAGGCGCCGTGCCTGTTCGGCCACGTGGGCGTGCTGGCGCTGACCGAGCGGACGGCCAGCGTCCGGGCCCGCGGCCCGGTGAAGCTGCTGAGCATGTCGGCCCGCCGGGCGCGGGTGGTCATGCGCACCGGCGAGTTCAAGGTGGCCTCGCCGTTCCGCCGGGCGCTCATCGTGGCGATGTGCCAGCAGCTCTCGTCGGCGACCGCCGCGGTGGCGTCGCTGGCCGTGGACGCGGGCCTGGCCGAACCACCCCGCCCCCCCCTGCCATCCATCGAAGACGACGGGCTCCAATCGATCGACGAACGCCTCGCCGAGCTGGACGAGCTGGAGGAGCAGCTCACCGAGGCCGAGCAGTCCGCCGAGGAGTCGCTCCTCCCCGAGGACGCCGAGGAGCGCCTGCTCAAGGGGATCTCGCAGGTCTGACCGGCCCGGGGGTGGGAGATCGCAACCGCGGTCCCGCGGGTTAGCCGGGCAGCTCGCGTTGACGAGGAGGTCCCCATGCTGCGCCTGCAGTCCTACCTGAACGACACCTGGCACGACGGCGCCGGCGCCCCGCGGCTGCTCGTCGATCCGTCCACCGAAGCCCCCATCGCCGAGACGTCCACCGAGGGCCTGGATTTCGCCGCGGCGCTGCACTACGCCCGCGAGGTCGGCGGCCCCAACCTCCGGGCGATGAGCTTCGCGTCCCGCGGTGAGCTGCTCAAGGCGATGAGCCGGGCCCTCCACGCGCACCGCGAGGAGCTGCTGGAGCTGTCCAGCCGCTGCAATGGCGCCACCCGGGGGGACTCGAAGTTCGACGTCGACGGCGCCACCGGCACCCTGGCCTACTACGCCAGCCTCGGCCGCCGCCTCGGCGATGCCCGGTGGCTGGTCGATGGCGAGGCCGAGCGGCTCTCCTCTGGCGCACGGTTCGTCGGCCAGCACGTGCGCCTGCCCCGCCCCGGCGTCGCCGTGCACGTCAACGCCTTCAACTTCCCGGCCTGGGGCACCTTCGAGAAGGTGGCCGTGGCGCTGCTCGCCGGGATGCCCGTCGTGAGCAAGCCGGCCACCGCCACGGCGGCGCTGGCCTGGCGCATGGTCCGAATCGTCGTCGACGAGGTCGACCTCCCCGCGGGCGTGCTGTCCTTCGTCGCCGGTCCGGCGGGCGATCTGCTCGACCACCTCGGCCCCCAGGACGTGCTGGCCTTCACCGGGTCCGCCTCCACCGGGGCGACGCTGCGCGCCGGCGACGCCGTCGTGCGCAACAGCGTGCGGGTGAACATCGAGGCCGACAGCCTCAACGCCGCGGTCCTGGGACCCGACGCCGCCCCCGACACCGACGTCTGGGCCACCGCCGTGCGCAACATCGTGACCGACATGACCCAGAAGACGGGCCAGAAGTGCACGGCGATCCGGCGGATCCTGGTCCCCGAGGACCGGGTCGACGCCCTGGTGGACGCCCTGAAGGCCGAGCTGTCGGCGGTGCGGGTGGGCGTCCCCCTGGCCGACGGGGTGGACATGGGACCGGTGGCCACCGCCGCCCAGCTCCGCGATGTCCGGGCCGGCATCGAGCGGCTGGCCACCCAGGCCGAGATCGTCACCGGTGGCCCCCAGCCCGTGCAGGGCATCGGGGCGCCCGAGGGCAAGGGCTACTACGTGGCCCCGACGCTGCTGGTCGCCGCCGATCCCCACGGCGCCGACGCGGTCCACGCCCACGAGGTGTTCGGTCCCTGCGCCACCATCCTGCCCTACGACGGGACCCCGGCCGACGCCGCGGCCCTCGTCGCCCGGGGCCAGGGCAGCCTGGTCAGCAGCCTGTACACCGACGACCGCCAGTGGCTGGCCGAGATGCTGCTGCGGTCCTCGCCCTGGAACGGGCGGGTGCTGGCGGTCACCCGCCGGATCGCCGACAGCGCCACCCCGCCGGGGATGGTGCTGCCCTCCTGCGTGCACGGGGGTCCCGGTCGGGCCGGGGGCGGCGAGGAGCTGGG
>RFKJ01000312.1 GCA_003694325.1 Deltaproteobacteria bacterium | reverse complement strand
GGATATGCATCGTCGGCCATGCTCGCCATCTTCGCCGCGCCCCTGCTCCTGTCGCTCCAGCTCCCGGCCTGCAGCCTGTCGAAGACGGGCACCCGGGCCATCGAGTCCTGGTCCCGGGCCCGGGGGCTGACCGAACATCGGGCGGTCTTCGGCTCCCGGGTGGTCCGCTACTGGAGGGGGGGCGAGGGCCCTCCCCTGCTGCTGATCCACGGCTTCGGCGGCGACGGGCTGCTGACCTGGCAGCGCAACCTCGGGCCGCTGATGCGCCAGCACACCGTCATCGTGCCCGACCTGCTGTGGTTCGGGGACTCCCACGTCCTGGGGCCGGTGGCGCCGTCATTGTCGGTGCAGGCGGCCACCATGCTCGACCTGCTCGAGTGGGAGGGGCTCGAACGGGTCGACGTCATGGGGATCTCCTACGGCGGCTTCGTCACCCTGATGCTCGCCCGGCTCGCCCCGGAGCGCGTCCGGTCGGTGGTCATCGTGGACAGTCCGGGGCCGGTGTTCGACGCCGACGACCGCGCGGCCATGCTCGAGCGGCTGGGCGTGGAGGACCCGGCCGACATGTTCGTGCCCCAGGACGCCGACGACGTGCGGGCCCTCCTCGCCCTGGTGCGGCCGGGCGGCCCGCCCATCCCGCGCTTCCTCCTCGAAGACATCCGGCGCCACCAGTTCGTGCGGGACCCGGACGCCCACCGGGCCCTGCTCGCCGACCTGGTCGGCCTGGAGGGGGTGTTCACCCCCGACTCCTGGCGGGGGCCGGACCGCAGCCTCGTGGTGTGGGGATCCGAGGACCCGGTGTTTCCCCTGGACAGCGGTCGAAGGCTGGCCGAGGCCCTGGGGGCCGAGCTGGTGGTCATCGAGGGGGCGGCCCACGGCCCCAACTTCCAGGAGCCGCGGGCATTCAACCGTGCGGTGCTGGACTTCCTTGCCCGGGTGGACACCGGCGACGCCGCCGTGGACTCGGAGGCGCCGTGACGGCCGCCCCACCCCGCTCGGTGCCGGGACTGTTCCTGGAGCGGGTCGACCGTTCCCCGGACGCGGTGGCCTTCACCGTGCGCGACGATGCCGGCTTCGTCGAGCTGCCGCCCGAGTGGATGCCGCCCGGCCCGTCGACGGCAGCGCCCCCGGGATGGCGGCACCTCAGCCTGGGGCAGGCGCTGGCGTCCATCGCCGGGCTGGCGGTGCGGCTGCGTTCGCTGGGGGTGGGACGCGGCAGCCGGGTCGCGATCCTTGCCGAGACCAGCCACGCCTGGTGCGCGCTGGACCTCGCCGTCCTGTCGCTGGGCGGCATCACCGTCGGCATCTACCCGACCCTCACCGGCAAGGAGGTCGCCTGGCAGCTCCGCCACAGCCGGGCCGAGCTGCTGGTGGTCGACGACGATCGGCGCCACGCACCGGTCGCGCCCTTCCTCGACCAGCTCGACGACCTGCGCCACGTCTTCGCCATGAAGCCCGACCAGGCGGTGCCCCCGCTGGCCCCCGGCCGCCCCGACGAAGCGATGCTGCGAGCGCAGATCGCAGCCGTCGGTCCCGACGACGTCGCCACGGTGGTCTACACCTCGGGCACCACCGGCCGACCCAAGGGGGTCGTGCTCACCCATGGTCACTTCCTGGCCAACATCCTGGGGACCCGCCAGCGCTGGCCGCTGCCGCCGGGGCAGCGCTCCATCGTGTTCCTGCCGCTGGCCCACAGCCTGCAGCGCTTCGCCACCTACCGCGGGCTGGTCGAGGACATCTCCGGCTGGTTCAGCCCCTCCCTGGACGACCTGCCCGAGGTCATCGCTGCGTCGCGGCCGACGATCCTGGTGACGGTGCCGCGGATGCTGGAGAAGATCCGGGCCCGCGCCCAGGCCCGGGCGGCATCGCGCGGGCCGATTCCGGCGGCGCTGATGCGGTGGGCCGAGCTGGTGGGCGTCGCCATTCGCCATCACCGGGTCCGGGGCAGCGTGCCGCCCCGGCGGCTGCGCCTGCAGGCCGCCCTCGCCGATCGCCTGGTGGCCCGTCGGGTCCGCGACGGGCTGGGCGGAGCGCTGCACACCGTGATCTCCGGCGGGGCCGCGCTGTCCCCCGACGTGGCGCTGTGGTTCGAGGCCATGGGGATCGCGGTGCGCCAGGGCTGGGGGCTCACCGAGACCTGCGCCCCGGCCACCCTCGAGACCGACACCGAATTCCGGCTGGGCACGGTGGGACGCCCCCTCCCCGACACCGAGGTGCGGATCGCCGACGATGGAGAGGTGCTGGTGCGCGGGCCCGGGGTGTTTCGCGCCTACCTCGACGACCCCGCGGCGACGGCCGCCGCCTTCCTCCCCGATCCCGACGGTGGCGCGCCGTGGTTCCGGACAGGGGACCTGGGGACCGTCGATGCCGACGGCTACCTGCGCATCACCGGGCGCAAGAAGGCGATCATCGTCACCGCCGGCGGCAAGAACATCGCCCCCGCGCCCCTGGAGAAGGCCCTGGAAGGCGGGATCATCGGCCAGGCCCTCGTCGTGGGGGACGAGCGCCCCTACCTCGTGGCGTTGCTGACGCTCGACGAGGAGGCCCTGGCGGCCCGGGCCCGGGCCGGCGGGTGGCCGGGGGACGCCGACGCCTGGCGACAGCGACCCGAGGTGCAGGCCGAGGTGGCCGATCGCGTGGCCCGGCTCAACGAGACCCTGCCGCGCTTCTCCACCATCAAGCGCTTCGCGGTGCTGCCCCGACCGTGGACGGTGGAGGCCGGCGAGCTGACGCCGACCCTCAAGCTGAAGCGGCGGGTCGTCGAGGCGCGGTACGCCGCGGACATCGCCGCGCTGTACGGGTGAGCCGGCGCGGGTCGGCCCGACGACCGCGCCGATCTTCGGCGGCGAGGGCGGCCCGGGGCGAGAGTTTTCTTCGGGTCGGGGGAATCCAATTCCTCCCTTCCTGGAACCTGGATGGTGAACCCCGACCACGGAGGTCACCATGGCCGACAGCAAGCTCCTCCCCACCAACGAAGGCTCCGCCGATCGCATCGTTCGCGCCGTGCTCGGCGTCGCGCTGCTCTCCCTGCTGGTCATCGGGCCGGTCCCCGGATGGGGGCTGATCGGCCTGCTCGGGCTGGTCCTGCTGTTCACCGCCGCGGTAGGCTCGTGCCCGATCTACACCCTGCTGGGGATCTCGACCCGGAACTCCTAGCCTCGGAGCAGTGGCCTGCCGGACGCCCCCGCCGCCCCGCCCCCGTCGGAGACGGGCGACGCCGCGTTGCTGGCCGCCGTCGCCGCCGGCGACACCGCCGCCTGCAACGAGCTGGTGCGCCGCCACCAGGGCGCGGTCTGGCGCACCTGCCGGGCCCTCACCGCCTCCGACCAGGCCGCCGAGGATGCCATGCAGGAGACCTTCCTGGCCGCCTGCCGGGGCGCGGCGGGCTGGCGGGGCGAGGGCAGCGTGCGGGCCTGGCTGCTCGGCCTGGCCCGACGCCAGGCCGCCCGCACCTGGCGCCGTCGCAAGGGGGAGCCGGTCGCACCGGTTCCGCTGCACGAGCTGGGCAGCCTGGCCGGCTGGGGGCGGATGGAAGACCCGGAGGCATTCGTCGAGGCCCTGCAGGACCGCCGCCGCCTGTGGGCCGCCATGGACCGCCTGGCACCGGCGGATCGCGAGGTGATCGTGCTGCGCGACCTGGAACAGCTCACCGGTCCGGAGGCCGCCCAGGCCCTCGGAATCGACCTCTCCGCCCTCAAGTCCCGGCTGCACCGGGCGCGCCTGCGGCTGATGGCCGAGCTGCAGGCGGACCTTCGCCATGACTGAGCCCGAACGCCGACCGGAACCGCGCCTCGTGGGCGGGCTGTGGTGCACCGACGTGCTGGCCTGTCTCGACGACTACGTGGCCGGCACCCTGTCGCCGGAGCTGGCGGCGCAGGCGCGGGCCCACCTGGCCGGCTGCGACTGGTGCGCCCGGTTCGGGGGGCGCTACGCCGCCACCGTCCGCGCGGTGCGCGAGCGACTCGGTGCCGAGGAGGCCCCGCCGGAGGTGTCCCGCCGCATCCTCGCCCGGCTGGGCCGCGAGCGCTGACCTCGCGGCGGCCCGAACCGGGGGGCGGCCGCCGGCTCACGTGACCCGGATGACCTCTCCGAGGGTCGTCGTCCCCGCCGCGACCAGGTCGACCCCCGCCCGCCGCAGGGTCGGCAACCCCTTCTCCTTGAGCACCATCTTGATCTCGCGCACCTGGCCGCTGCGCTTCAGCACGGTCCGCAGGTCGTCGTCGACGGGGACCACGTCGAAGATCCCGGTGCGACCCAGAAACCCGGTCCCCATGCACTCGGGGCAGCCGACGGCCCGCTTCGAGCCCGACAGCTCGCCGATATCGAAGCCGAGATCCTCCAGGTCCTCCTCGTAGGGCGGGCCCGGCACGGCGCAGAACGGGCACAGGGTGCGGACCAGGCGCTGGGCCACCACGCCGATGAGGGCGTTGCTGACGATGTAGGGCTCCATGCCCATGTCGATGAGCCGGATCATCGTCTCGACCGACGAGTTGGTGTGGATGGTCGACAGCACGAGGTGCCCGGTGAGGCTGGCCTGGACGGCGGTCTGGGCGGTCTCGGTGTCCCGCATCTCGCCGACCAGGATGACGTCGGGGTCCTGGCGGAGCACGGCGCGGAGGCCGCGGGCCCAGGTGAACCCGGCCTTGGGGTTGATCTGGCCCTGGGTGATGTTGGGGAGGGGGACCTCGATGGGGTCTTCGAGGGTGACCACGTTGCGGCGCACGGCGTCGACCTCTTCGAGGAGGGCGTAGAGGGTCGAGGTCTTGCCGGAGCCCGTGGGTCCGGTGACCACCACCAGCCCGCCCGGTCGCCAGGCCATCCGGCGCAGGGCCAGTTCCTGGTCGGTGGCGACCCCCAGCTCGGTGAGGCTCATCACCTGCCCGCCGTGCATCAGGCGAAGCACCGCCTTCTCGCCGTGGACGGAGGGAAAGGTCGACGCCCGGACGGCGATGTGCTCCTGGTCCTTCGTGGTGAAGGTGAAGGTGCCGTCCTGGGGGATCCGCTTCTCGGCGATGTCCATCTGGGCGACGACCTTGATCCGCGACAGCAGGGGCGCGGCGTAGCTGGTCGGGAGGGGGCGCTGCTCGACCATGACCCCGTCGACCCGGAAGCGCACCCGGATCATGTGTTCCTTGGGCTCGATGTGGAGGTCGGAGGCGCGGGCGTCGGTGGCCCGCTGCAGCAGGTTGTCGAGCAGGCGGACGACCTCGCCGCCGATGCGCTGACTCTCGCGCTCCCGAGCGGCCTGGGCCGGGTTGGGCTTGTCGGGCATGGGGCCTCCTCGACGTCAGCCTATCAACGGGTGGAGGGCGCCCCGTCGCGGTCCGGAGGGGGAACGGTCGCCGTGGCGGGCGGCAGGTCGCGTTAGGGCACCGAGGTGCGGACCCTCCTCCTCGCCTTCGTCCTGTCCCTGCCGGTCGCCGCGGTCTCCGCCGGGTGCATCGAGCGGGGCGAGGAGGTGCACGATCGGCTCGTGACCGTCGCCTGCGGGAGCTGCGTGTTCGGCCGGCAGGATCGGCCGGGCTGCTACTGGGCTGTCGAGCTGGACGGGCGTACCTACGAAGTCCTCGGCGTGCTGCCGCCGGACCACGACAGCCACGGGCCCGGCGGCATGTGCACCATGCGTCGGCAGGCCCGGGTCGACGGACAGGTGGTCGAGGGGAAGTTCGTCGCCACGCGCTTCGACCTGGTGCCCCTGGACCACGTGCCCGAGGGGGCCGTCACCCACCCGCACCAGCACTGAGCGTCGCGAGCCGGGGGGCGGCGCTGCGCCGCCCCGGCCCGATCAGCCGGGGCTCGGTCCACGAGTCGAGCGCAACGCGTCGAGCTTCTTCTGGTAGCGGCTCTGGGCGACATCGACGATGACCAGCACGATGATCACGAAGTAGAACGTCGACTTGGACATCGCCTCGACCGGGTGGCCCCACAGGTGGATGTGGGCGAGGTGTCCGCCCTCGGTCAGCAGCATGACGCCGACCAGGAACAGGATGAACAGTCCGAGTACCTCGTACATCCGGTTCTTCTTCAGGAACTCGCTGACCCGGTCGGCGAGCACGATCATCAGGACGCCGGACAGCACGATGGCCACCGCCATCACCCAGAACTCGTCGGTGAGCGCGATGGCCGACAGGATGCTGTCGAAGGAGAAGACCACGTTCATCAACGAGATCATCGCCACGCTGGCCGCCACCGAGCGGCTGCTGGTGTCGACGTGCTCACCGGGCTCCTCCGACGACAGCATGTGCATGATCTCCTTGATCGCGGTGAAGACGATGAACGCCCCGCCGCCGAGCACGATGAGGGAGTGCACGTTGAACTCGCCCTCGAAGACGTGGCCCAGGCGGGGGCTGGCGAAGGGCTCCTGGAAGGCGTCGATGGCGTGGACCACCAGGAACAGCAGGAGGATCCGCAGCGCGATGGCCAGGCCGACCCCCGCCTTGCGGACGAAGCTCTGGCGGTCCTCGGGCGCCCGCTTGGACTCGATGCTGATGTAGAGCAGGTTGTCGAAGCCGAGCACCGCCTGCAGGAAGATGAGCATCGCCAGGGTGAACAGGTTGTGCAGCGTGAAGATGTCGCCCATGGGTCGGCACTCCGCGAAGGATGGGGGTGCGGAGGGTATCCGAGGAGGCGGCCCGGGCGAGCAGGGGGGAGTGTGGACCGGCGGCGTCCGGTCGGGG
>RFKJ01000311.1 GCA_003694325.1 Deltaproteobacteria bacterium | reverse complement strand
TCGGCGAGCTGTCGGCGCTCGCGACCCTGTCCGCGCTGGATGGTGGCCCGCCGCTCATCGCGGCCGCCACCTCCGAGGACCACCCCTCACCCGCGATCTTCCCGACGCCCCCGTTCACCGGCGGCCGTGCAGGGGTGGCGCTGGTTCGTTGGGTCGACGGTGGGCAGCAGGAGCTGACGCGGATGCCGGCGCCCGGCGTGGGCGCAAGCTCAGCGCCGCAGCCGATCTCGCTGAGCGTCACAGACCTGGACGGAGACGGACTCGACGACATCGTGGTCGGCATCGAACAGCGCCACGGGGGGCGCCTGGACTGTTCGACCTGGGTGCTCCGCCGCACCAGCGAGACCCGCTTCGCGCAGACGGTCCTGGGCGGCATCGCCGCCGACAGCGTGACCGAGGCGGACGGTGACCCCCGGCCAGAGCTTGTTGGCCACGACCGGCATCGGGCCGTCTGGATCGCCGGGTTGACGGACCAGGGCGCCCTGCCCGCAGAGCCCCGCCCGCTCCCGCCCGCACCGCTGGAGGACAGCCGGGCAGCGGCCTGGCGAGGTGCCTGGAGCATCAGCCAGCTCGACCTGCACGACGAGGCGAGCCGGGCGTTCGAGGCGCTCGCCCGGTCGGCCGGATCCGCGGACGTGCGTCGCGCCGGCCTGCTCGAAGCCGCGCGCGAGGCGGACCAGGACGCCGATCCCGACCGGGCCGCGGCGCTGGCCCTGGAGGCCGGCGGGTCGGACGCACTGGCGCTGGCCCTCGACAGTCTCCTGCTGGCCGGCGACCTCGACCGCGCCAGCCGGGCAGCGACCGCGCTCGCCGCGACCGACCCGACTGCGGCACCGGTGGCGGACGCGCTCGCCTCCCACGCCGAGCAGCCCTGGAACGAACCGACCGCTGGCGATCTCCTCGCCGCCACCACCTCCCTCGACGAGCCCCTGCTGTTCCGCGTCGAGCCCGGCCGCGGCCTGCGCCTGGACACGCTGCGGGGCAACCGGCCGGCCGCCGGGTTCGCCCTCGAGCGGACCGACGCCATCGTGGAGCTTGCGCTGGGCATCGACGTCGAGCGCACGGAGTGGGCATCGGGACAGCGCATCGAGATCGCGGACAGTTCCGGCCAGGTGATCGCATCCGTCCAGCTCTCCGCGCAAGGAGGCGGCGGACTGCTGGAGCGTCGCATATCGTGCAAGCTGTCGGACGGGTTGATTCGCCGTCACACCCGACGGGTGCTCGACGTGTCTACAGAGCCCACCAGGCACAGGGTATCCATCGTTCTCGCTCCAGCCGCGGGCACGGCCACATGCCGAGTCGATGCACTGACGCCTGACGGGCCCAAGCTCCTCAATCTGGCACACGGCCCCCTCGCGGCGCTGGACGGTGCGCTCAGCCTGCAGCTCGCGTCCACGACCTACCACGACACCCCGTGGTGGGCGTCGACGGTCCTGCACGACCTGCGCCTGCGCGGCGCCCGGCTCGTCCCCCAGCGGGCCGAGGGCCTGCTCACCGGCCACCGCGCGCTGGCCGCCGGTGCGGCCGAAGACGCTGCGCGCGCCTACGCAGCCGCCGACGACACGCCCGAAGCCCGGGGCTGGCAGGCCCTGGCGCTCGCCGTGGCGGGCGATCCCACCGCCGCCGCCGCGCTCCGGGACGCCCTGTCCACGCGCGACCTGGTCGACTGGCACGCCGACAGCCCCCCCGATCCGCTCCAGCGACGCCTCGCCGACCTCGCCCGCGCCCGCCCCGAGTTGCTGGGGCCGGTACTGCGCGACGTGCTGGGGACCGACGCCTGGGCCGCCCTCCGCCTGCGCGACGCCGAGCACCGGGCCGACCGGAACACGCGCGACGACAACGGCGTCGTCGCGGTCACCAGCGAAGCGCTGCTGCTGGGAGAGACCGCCCGTGGGCTACCGTTCGACACCGAGCGGGCACTGCGCAGCTTGCGCGCCGCGGCGCTCACGCACCTCGGCCGGTCGGGCGAGGCCCGGGCCGACGCCGCGTGGATCGCCGCCGCCGAGGCCGCCGCCGGCGCTGGAGTCGGACCGGCGCGGCGCTGATCCTTCCAGCGAGGGCCTTCAGTGCAGGATCTTCGCCGTCCTGTCGAGGTCGACCTTGTCGACCGCCTTGGCGATCTTGTCGGGGTCGCCGCCCTCGCAGTCCCAGTCAACGCTCCGATCGAAGGCGAGCTTGCCGGTGACGGCGAAGAAGACCTCGAAGGACCCGATGTTGTTGGCGGCGACCCCGTAGGGGCCGACGAAGCCCGACATGATGCCGGGCATGTCCATGACCCCGAAGCCATCGGTGAAGTCGGCCCACTGCGGGGTCGTCGGCTCGAACTTCCACTGGAAGGCCGTCCCACCGTGTACGCCGCCCTTCACGCAGACGGCGTCGCCGGCAGCGTCGGCTTCGATGACGAGGGCGGCCTTGGGCCAGGCGGCGCAGTCGCGGCGGCCCATGACGATGACCTGGCGGCCTTCGCTGCCGGCGGAGTCGATCCAGCCAGAGCCGTTGCGCCCGACCAGGCCGGGCATGGCGCTGTCGTTCCAGGCCTGGCACAGCGCCGAGGTGAACGCACCGTCGAGGAACGCCTCGGCGCGGGCCGTGGTGGTCAGGAGCAGGGCCGCGGTGAGGGTGGAGAGCATGCTTCCTCCCCGGCCCGGTGATGGTTCCGACCGAGCCGGGGGCCCCTCCATGCAAGCATCGCACCGGCGAGTAGTGGCGTGGATCCGTCGTCAAGCGCCCACCGGCGGGTCATGTCGCCACCCCCACGTGTGCGAGAACGCACACTCCCGCACCCAGAGCGCCCGCGCGGCCCCCGCCGACCCGAAGTCGACCCGGTCGGCCGTGCCCCACGACCCGCTCATCAGCGCGCGGCCATCCCCGCCGCACAGGGTGAGCCCCTGGTTGGCCGACGTGCTGGTGGAGAAGTCCCCGCCGGATCCGAGGAAACCATGCCCCTTTCAGTCCGCCGTGGCGCCGGGCGGGTTGTCGACGGCCCCCACGCTGGAGTCGGTGTAGGAAGCGTCGCCCCCGCACCGGTAGTACCCCGTGTCTCCACCGTAGAGGCGGCAGCCGTCTTCACCGAAGGACAGGGGCAGGGCGTCGCGGGGGATGGCGTCCGACCGCCAGGTCTGTTCGCCCAGGTGGTGGGCGGAGATCTGCAGCTCGGTCCAGTCAACCCGCGGTATGTGGCTCTCCGCTTGATGCATCCTGGGGTTGACGGCGACCCCTTTGGGGTATACTGAACACGCATACAGCAAGAATTCGCGCCCCAGACCCTGCTCACCTTCGCTCAGCGGTACGGCGACGAGTTCGCGTGCGCGGTTGCCCTTGCCGAGCTGCGTTGGCCCGACGGGTTCACC
>RFKJ01000310.1 GCA_003694325.1 Deltaproteobacteria bacterium | reverse complement strand
TCCCTGGACCTCCGGGCGCTGTTCTTCAAGCAGATCTCCGTGCTGGGGAGCACCATGGGCGGCATGGGCGAGATGACCGACGCCTGGCAGGCGGTCCACCAGGGCGCCATCCGTCCGGTCCTCGACCGGGTCCTGCCCATGCGCCAGCTCGCAGAGGCCCACGCGCTCCTCGAAAAGCGCGCCGTCATCGGCAAGATCGTCGTTTCCCAGGACCTCGGGTGAGGGGAGCCCTCGGCCGACCCGTCATCGGGCCGCGACGGAATCAGTGCACCGGGATCCGGTCCTCGGGCACGCCCTCCGCACTGTCCACGAAGTAGATGGGGTTGCTGAACAGCAGGCCCGAAGCGTCCTCGGAGGGACTGGCCCACACCTCCACCCGCACCAGCTTGCCACCGGCCGGGTCGACGGTGTGGTCGGCTTCGAATCGCACCCGCGTCGGGTCGGGATCGTCCTTGCCTGCGCGGACATCCCAGGTCTCCACCACCTCTCCGTCCTCGACCAGGCGGACGTTCCACCCCTCGGTGGCCGGATCGACGACCACGTGGACGTCGATGGGCTCCGTCCACCCCACCACCACCTGCCCCGGGCCGGCCTCGGCCGCCGGCGCGGTGAACTCGAATTCGACGTTGCCGTTGGGGAACACCGAGGAGTCGCCGAAGAACGCCGAACCGCGCTTCAGGTTGTACATCAGCTCGTCTTCCGACGGGTTGCCGCCCACGATCCAGGTCACGAAGTTGTTGGCGGTGATCGCCCATTCCTGCCGGCCGTGGATGTCACTCGCGCCGTTGCCGGTGATGAACAGGCCGGCGATCCCGAGGTTGTCCCACACGGTGAGGAAGTCCTGCAGGTCGCCCCCGCGCTGGCGGTACCCGACCTCGAGCACGTCGCACCCATAGACGTCGTACCGGAGCAACTCCTCCGTCTTCTCGTCGATCAGAGCCGCGATCTCCGTGTCGTCGTACAGCGCACCGGTGACGCCGAACAGGTGGTTGAAGCTCGCGATCCCACCGTGGTCATGGACCATCTGCACCGCGGTCGTGGCGGTCCAGTCGTCGCTCTCGCCGTAGGGAAACAGCGGGACCCCGCTTCCGAAGGCGGTGATGTGCCCCTCCGGCAACAGGGAGATCTCGTAGCCGAGGAGCTGCTGGACCGGCGTGTCGACGGCGTCGAGCCACTCCTGCTGGATCCCCCGCAGCTCCTCGCCGACGAAGAGCTGGTGCCACTCGAAGTCATCGAGATCCACCCGAACGGTCTCACCGTCGGCGGAGCGGATCGCCACGTCGATCAGCTCGGCGTGGGCGTCGAGCCCCACGTCGGGGAAGGCCTTGCTCACCAGCGCCGACAGGTCCGTCGAGACCTCCGTCCACTCCCCGACCGTGCCCTCGATGGGTACGTAGAGGTCATATTCGGTGTTCTCGTAGCTGGTCTGTGACCAGATGAAGTGGACGCGGTGGTAGGGCTCCTCCATCTGGTCGTCGTTGCCGGCCCGGCGGGCCGACAGGGGCACGACGATGTCCACCTCGGAACCCGGTGCATCGGTCCACGGACGGATCCAGAACCCCATGTCCACCTGGGCCAGGAGCGGCTTGAAGTTGGCGCGAGGGGTGACGATGATCCGGTAGCGAGACTCAGCGAGCTCGGCGCTGCCATCATTGGCCCCGGACAGCGACCAGCCCTTGTCGCCTCCGTGGGCGGCATCGGCGGTCACCTCGCTGGTCTCGGTGGCCAGCTCGTCGACGACGTGGTCCCAGTACAGGGCGTGGACCTCCGTCGAGGGCCAGACCTGCAACCAGCTCTCCAGCGACCCGTTTTCGAAGTCGTACCCGGTCACCTCGATCTGGTGGTCGAGGTAGTAGCTGTAGTCGTGGTCGCTCCACCAGACCAGGTCCACCCCGGTCTGGCGGGCCTGCTCGAGGTGACCCTGCATGGTCCCCGCCCCCTCCGAGATGCTGCCGTGCAGGTGGAGCTGCGCGCTGACCGGGATCCCCGGCAGGAACTCGATCCGACTCTCCCCCTCCAGCGGCCGGCCGTCCACGGTCAGCTCGGCCGTCCCCGGCCAGGTTCCCGACCGGATCGTAGCCAGGATCTCGCCCCCGCTGGATGGCGACAGGTCCACCAGGGTGCCGCGGCTGGTCTCCAGCGGGAGCAGGGACCCGTCGGGGGGAGGGAGGCCGTCGTCGTCCACCGCCGTGATCACGACCCTCGACTCCGACCAGTTGTCGGCCGTGATCGCGTCACTGCGGACGTTGCCCGTCAGGCGGTAGGCGGACCAGTCCACCGCCGCGGGCCCGGTGTCGCCCCCGTCACCCGAGCCCCCGTCACCCGAGCCCCCGTCACCCGAACCGCCGTCGGCCCCTCCATCGGTTCCGCCGTCGGCGCCGCCATCCCCCAATCGACCGGAATCGATGGAGGTTCCGCCCTTGTCGTTGCAGGAGAGCGCCAGGAGCGCGACCAGTACCGAGGATCGAAGCACCATGCCGCGCAGGATAGCCGCTGACCGGGTCGGCGTCACGGGTCGGCCGGGGTCTCGTTCAAAAAGGGTAATGGGTCAAACCTGACACCGAGATCGAAGACGTCCTTGTGGCCGGCGAGAACCCGGGGGCCGCCGCCGGCGATCAGCGCCGCCGCCAGCTCGCCCGCCGGGACGCCGGTGTTGCCGGACCGGCGG
>RFKJ01000028.1 GCA_003694325.1 Deltaproteobacteria bacterium | reverse complement strand
GGCCGTGGGCAGCCACCAGGCCCGGGCGGTCCGGGCGCCGGCCAGGGCGGGGGCCACCTCGGCCGGGTGGTCGATGGCCTCCACCGGGATCCCGGCGAGGCGCAGGTGGGCGACCCCGTCGTCGAGGTGCGCCGGGTCGTGGACCAGGGCGAGGAGACCACCGGTGACGGTGGAGGGAGGGTCCGGCCAGTGCTCGTCGAGCGCTGCGAGGAGCGATTCCGCCCGCAGCGCCAGGCGGCGTTCCACCGGGTCCTCGACCAGCAGGCGGACCATGCCGGCGTTCTGGGCGGACGCCTCCGCGCCCGGCTGGGGGGCCTGGTCGACGACGAGGGAGGGGCCGGGAAGCCGGGCGGCGACGCTGGCCCCGGCGAGCCCGGCCCCGACGATGATCGTGTCGGGGCGTGGCATCGGGCCCTGCTATCGCGCCCCCGGTCGGGGGCGCCCGCCGGCGGGTGCGGCCCGATGGGCGGAACGATGGGCGGGCGGGGCGACGTGGCGCCGGGGCGGCGGTTAGCGGGGCGCCATGTCTGTCGACTCCCACGCCCCCCGAAACCCGGACTCGGCCATCCGCCGCGCCCTGCTGTGGTGGTTCCAGGCGCCGGCGACGGCCCACGTGTCGGTCAACGTGGCCATCGACTTCACCGCGGCGCGGGCCTACCTCGACCAGCTCGACGCGCGCGACGGGGTCCGGGTGAGCGTCCAGCACCTGCTGTGCGCCGCCATCGGCCGGACCCTGGCGGCCTGGCCGCTGGCCAACGCCCAGATCATCGGCAACCGCATCCGGATGCGGGACCGGGTGGGGGTGGCCACGCCGGTCAACCTGCTCGGTCACCCCGGCGGCCGGCAGCGGGAGCTGGGGCTGATGCTCATCGAGGACTGCGACCGGCTGTCCCTGCGCGAGATCGCGGCCCGGTCCCGGCGCACCGTCTCCGATGAGCGGGCAGGCCGGAGCAGCAACGGCATGGTGGCCTTCTTCGTCCGGCTCGCCGAGGGCGCCCCCCAGCCCCTGTTCTTTCGGGCCATGGACATCTACGAGCGCCTGCGTCGATGGCCGTGGATCCGGGACCGGCTGTTCCGCGCCGCCCCGGCCACCACCTTGCTGTCCAACGTCGGTGCGCCCTTCGATGCACGCCCCGGCGTGCTGTTCCGGGGTGCCTCCCTGGCCCCCCCCGCCCGGCTGGCCCACGCCGGGACGGTGTGGGGGATCTCCACCATCCAGGACGAGGCCGTCGTCGTCGATGGCCGGGTGGAGGTCCGGCCGATGCTGCCGGTCGTGCTCATCTTCGATCACCGGCTCATCGACGGCGTGGCCGCCGGCAGGCTGGTGATGCACCTCGCATCCATCCTCGACGATCCGGCGGCCGTCTTCGGCCGCGACGGGATGGTCACAGCCGAAGCGCGAGTCCCCATCGGGTAGGGTAGGCTCGACGCGGCAACACGGAAGGCCACATGTCCCAGGACCCTTCGACCCACAGGTTGCCCGGCGCGTTGCAGCTCGTTGCAGGCGTCGGGGTCATCCTCCAGTCCGCCTGCACCGTGATCAGCCAGGACGCCTACGACTTCCGCACCGGTGGGGGCGACGAGGTCGTCGATGGCGGCGGCACCGACGGGGGGAGCCCCGATGGGGGCCTGGCGGATGGCGGAACGGACTGTCCCGATCCGCTGACCTGGTATCGGGACAGCGACGGCGACGGGCTCGGCGACCCGGATGTCAGCGAGGAGGGCTGCGATCCCCCCGACGGCTACGTCGACAACGCCGACGACTGCGACGACAGCGACCCCGAGGTCGGCACCGGCCCGACCTGGTACCTCGATGACGACGGGGACGGCTACGGCACGGCCGAACAGACCGTCGAGGCCTGCACGCTCCCTGACGGCTACGCCGACCAGGCCGGCGACTGCGACGATGGCGACGACGCGGTCAACCCGGGGGCCGCGGAGGACTGCGCCACGCCCTACGACGACGACTGCGACGCCGAACCCAACGAGCAGGACGCCCTGTCCTGCACCGAGTTCTTCCTGGACCTCGACGGGGACGGCTACGGCACCAACCCCATCGACTCCCAGTGCTGGTGCGAGCCCCACGGGGAATACCGGGCCGCGGCGGTCGGCGACTGCGACGACGCCCTGCTCGACGTCAACCCCGGCGCCACCGAGATCTGCTTCGACGGCGTCGACAACGACTGCGACGGGGTGGGCTGCCGGCTCAGCGGCGACTGGGCCTCGGGGGAGGCCGACCTCATCGCCACCGGTCCGACCGGTGCGCGGGCCGGCGAGCGGGTCGCCTTCGTGGGGGACCTGGACGCCGACGGCGACACCGAGGCGGCCATGGGCGCCCCCGATGGCGGTACGGGCGGGCTGACCTACGTGGTGCGGGGTCCGGTCCTCGGCACCATCGGCCTCGAATTCGACGCCCACAGCCGGCTGGACGGACAATCGGCCAACGACCACGCCGGGCGGGGGCTCTCCGGCCTCCCGGACATCGACGGGGACGGCCACCCCGAGCTGATCATCGGCGCGCCGGGGGCAGACGTCGGGGCGACGGATGGCGGCGCGGTCTACATCTTCCACGGCCCGACCGCCGGCTCGGCGAGCCTCGGCGCCGCGGACATCACCCTGGTCGAGGACCGGTCCTACCAGTACGCCGGCCGGGGGGTGGCCGGGGTGCCCGACTTTACCGGCGACGGGGTCCCCGACATCGTCATCGGGGCCTCCGGCGACGACAGCGCCGGCAACCAGGCCGGGGTCGCCTGGGTCCTCGCCGGACCGCCGACGGACGGGGTCATCAGCGATCTCGCCGTCGCCGAGCTGTGGGGCGCCGCGGCGGGGGACCAGGCCGGCCGGGAGCTGGCGGCCATCGGCGACATCGACGGAGATGGCCTCACCGACGTGGCGGTGGGGGCCCACTTCAACGACGACGGGGGCAGCAACGCGGGCGCCGTGTACATCGTGCTGGGCGGTGCCACCGGCGGCGCATCCCTCGACGACGCCGACGGCACCCTCATCGGTCGGGACGCCACCGACCTGGCGGGCCATGCCGTCGCCGGGGCCGGCGACGTGGATGGCGACGGGACGCCGGACCTGCTCATCGGGGCCGACGGGCGGGACAGCGCCGGGGAGAACGCCGGTGCTGCCTACGTGGTCCTCGGGCCGGTGTCCGGGGTCCACCCGCTCGACGACGAGATCGAGTTGCTGGGAGAGGCCGCCGGAGACGGAGCCGGCGCGGCGGTGGCCTCGGCGGGAGACCTCGACCACGACGGCCGGGCCGAGATCATCGTCGGGGCCCCGGGCAGCGATCGGCTGGCCATCGACGGCGGGGCGGCCTACCTGGTCTATGGGCCACCCGCCGACGGGCTCGACCTGGGGAGCGCCGACCTGGTGATCGCCGGCGAGGACGGGGCGCTGGGGTCCTCGGTGGCCGGCGGAGCCGACTACGACGGCGACGGCGAACCGGACATCATGCTGGGGGCTCCCGACGCCGATGGCACGGCCGGCCAGGTGATGATCTTCCTTGGAGGTGGCCTGTGAGCCCCACCCGTAGCCAGTGGAACCGCCTGGGAGGCGCGGGCGTGGTCCTCGCCCTGGCCGTCGCGCCGGCGGCCGCCAGCGCCGCCTGCGATGCGCCGGTGGGGGTGGACGAGCTGGCGCGCCTGCTGTCGACCGCCGACGCGGCCTTCGCCGAGCTGGACGCCGACACCTTCACCAGCGCCCTGGTCCAGGCGCGCCGGGCCATCCCCTGCCTGTCGGAGCCGCTCAACTCCAACGTCACCTCCAACCTGCACCGCGCCGAGGCCTTCCAGGCCTTCCTCGACCGCGACCACGCCCGCGCCGTCCAGCACTTCCGCGCCATGCTGCTGGCGTCGCCGGGCTACATCCTCTCGGAGATGGTGGCGCCGGACGGGCACCCCCTGCGCATCGACTTCGAGATCGCCGAGGGACTCCCGGCGGCCGAGATGATCGAGCTGACACCGCCGGCGTCGGGGTTCATGTGGGTCGATGGCCGCCCGGGCTCGGAGGCGCCGGCAGACCTGCCCTACATCCTGCAGGTCGGCGACGAGACGGGGGCGGTGGTGCTCAGCCGGTTCGTGGACGTGGGCAGCACCCCGCCGGCCTACGAACCCGCGGCCCGCGATCGGCGCCGACGGGGGGCGGCGGCGAGCGCCTCGGCAGACGATGGACGCCGGCGCCGCCTGGGACCGCCGCTGGTGGCGGCCGCCGTGGTCGGGGGCGTGGCCAGCGCCAGCCTCTACGCCATGTCCGCGGAGCGCAACCACGAGTTCTGGGACCCCGCCACGGCGGACGAGGACCTGCAACGGTTGCGCAGCCAGACCAACACCCTGGCCTACGCCTCCCTCGCCACCGGCGTCATCGCCGTCGGCACGGGCACGGCGGCGGTCCTCAGCTTCACCTGGTGAGCGGTGGGTGCAACCTCCCCGCCGTGGATTCTCCAGGAGGCAGTGGGCCGGGGTCCCCACGGCCACCTGTGGCGTGCCGTCGACGCCAGCGGTCGGCGGGGGTTGATCGAGCTGGGGGAGGGGCCGGCGGACGAGCCGGCGTTGCTGCTGCGGGCGGGGCGCACCGAGGGCCTGCGGCACCCCTTCCTGCTCCGGGTCCATGGCGTGGTGACCGTGGCCGGGCGGCGGGGGATCCTCTACGACGACTTCGACGGGGTGGGGCTGGACGGGCTG
>RFKJ01000309.1 GCA_003694325.1 Deltaproteobacteria bacterium | reverse complement strand
CGGGCGCCAGCATGAGGGTCGACAGGAACGATGCGATCACGGGGCGAGGCTCCGGGCAGGGGGCGAAGGGTAGCGCGAGGGAGCGCGGCCGGGGGGACTGGCGGCGACCGCCGGTCGACGCCGCCGGGCGACGCCCCCGGGCAACGGCCCGGTGGATTAGGACCTTCGGGTCCACCGCGCCCGCGTTCCCGGTGGAGTCCGCCCCCCCATCGAGGCCCGAGCATGAAGCTGGAGTTGCGACACCGCTTCCCCGTCCCGCCGGAGATCGCCTGGCGGGAGCTGTTCGGCGAAGCCTACGAATCCGCCGTCAGCGAGCAGGCGAAGCTCCAGCGCACGGTGCTCGAAGACCGGCTCGAAACCGGCGACGTCGGGCCCCGGCGAATCCGCCGGATCCACGTGGTCCCCGACCAGCGCCTGCCGGCGGCCGTCGCCCGGGTCATCGGCACGGATCGGTTCTCCTACGTGCTGGAGGAGCACCACGACCGGGACACCCACCGCATGGACTTCACCGTCACCCCCGACGGGCTGGCCGACCGGGTCTCCGTCCGTGGGAGCTGGACCCTCCGCCCGGCTCCCGAGGGGTGCGAGCGGCACGTCACCATCGAGATCCAGGTGAAGGTGCCGGTGATCGGTGGCAGGATCGAGCAGCAGATCGCCGCCGACCTGCAGGAGAGCTACGAATCCGCCGCCCACTTCGCCCGGGACTGGCTGACCCGGGTCGCCACCGAGACGTCATGATCCCCCTGCTGTGCAGCCTGCCCGCCCTGGCCGCCCCCCTGCCCTACGGGGTGCCGTCGGAGATTCCCTACCCCGACGGCTATCCCTCGGCCGCCGAGCGCGAGCTGCACCTGTGGACCAACGCCGTGCGGGTGGACCCGGAGGCCTTCGCCGACGACTACCCCTGCGGCATGGGCAGCTTCTCGGACAGCGAGTCGACGCCGCATGACCCGCTCTACCTGGACATGGGGCTGGCCGAAGCCGCCCGCTACCACTCCCAGGACATGCACGACAGCGGCAACTTCTCCCACAGCAGCAGCGACGGCACCTCCTTCGCCGAGCGGCTGAGCCGGTTCTACACCGAGTCGGGGATGGTCGGGGAGAACATCGCCTGGAACTACCCGAGCCCGTGGTCGACGGTGATCGAGGGCTGGATGTGCAGCGACGGCCACCGGGCCAACATCATGACCGACTACGTCGAGCTGGGGACGGGGATCGTCGGCGCCTACTACACCCAGGATTTCGGCGGCGGTACGGTGGACACGCGCTCGCCCGTCGCCATGGGGGCCCACACCCCGGTCGACGCCCTCTCCGACGCCGACTTCCTGGCCGACTGGCTGAACGATGATGCGCCGGCAGCCTTCGAGGTCGTGATCGACGGCACCAGCGTGCCGCTGTCGCTGCGCTACGGCACGGCCGACCGCGGCGTCTACGGCGCCACCGTCAAGCTGGAGCCGCTGGACTGCCACCGCTACCGCTTCCTGTGGGAGGACGCCGCCGGCGAGACCGGCGCCTTCCCCGAAGCCGGCAGCTACACCTGGGGCTCGGCCTGCGACGACGGGATCGGCTGGGTCGAGGACGAGGACGGCGGCTCGATCACCCTGCCCTCGGGACCCGACGGCGACGACACACACCCCAAGCTCGACGATCCCCGCCTGGTGGGCTGCACCAGCCAGCCAGCTCCTCCCGCGCCCGCCGCCGCGATCGTCGGCGGCATGCTCCTGCTCCCCCTCGCTCGCCGCCGTCGTCGCTGACGCGGCCGCTCCCAGGTCTCCGCCATGCCCTCCCTCCCCTCCCGTGTCCTCCCCATCGCCGCTCTCGGCATCGCCGTCCTGCTCCCCTCTCCCGCCCGGGCCAAGGACCTGCGCAAGCGGTTCGCCGCGGGCGCCAACCTCCAGCTCGGCGAGCTGCCCGCCCTGTCGGTGCGCTACGGCCTTCCCACGGCCAACCCCGCGGTCAACGTCCAGGTCGAGCTGCTCGCCGGGTTCCGGTCCACCGCCGACCCCGCGCCCGGCGAGGCCGGCAGCCGGATCCTGGCCATGGGGCGGGTGCTCTACGGAATGGTGGCCGAGGACAACATGAACCTGTTCGTCGGGGCCGGCGCCGGGGCCCGGTCGGCCGACAGCACCGTGACCACCCGCATCGAGCCGGTGCTGGGCGCCGACTTCTTCCCCTTCGGGCTGGAGAACCTCGGGTTCACCGCCGAGTGCGGCGTCTTCATCGACATCGGCGACCAGGCCGGGGCCGGCGCGACCGTGGGTGCCGGCCTGCACTACTGGTTCTAGTGGGCACCGCCCACCGGGGCCGACGACTGCTCGCCGGGCTGCTGCTCGGTTGCGGCCTGCTGCTGGCAGCCGGGCCGCCCGCCCGAGCCGCCGCCTATGACCCCGATCTGCGGTGGCGCAGCCTGGAGACCGAGCACTTCCGCATCACCTTCCACGGCGGGGAGGAGCAGCTCGCCGAGGAGTTCGGCCACGCCCTGGAGCGGGCCTTCGATGCGCTGACCGCCGAGCTCGAGACCGCCCCCCGGCGCCGGATCGAGGTGGTGCTGGTCGACAGCAGCGACAGCGCCAACGGCTACGCCAGCACCGTCCCGCTCAACACCATCGTCATCTACGTGACGGCCCCGACCGAGGACTCGACGCTGTCGTTGTACGAGGACTGGCCGGAGACCATCTCGACCCACGAGCTGACCCACATCCTCCACCTCGACACCGTCGAGGGGCTGCCGGGTTTCGCGCGGGCATTGCTGGGGCGGGTGATCTCGGTGAACCGGGTCAGTCCCGGCTGGGTGATCGAGGGCTTCGCGACCTTTCAGGAGACCCGCCACACCCACGCCGGCCGGGGCCGCTCCACGGTCGTCGACGCCATCAAGCGCATGTCCGTCCTCGAGGATGCGTTCCCCCCGCTGGGCAACCTCGACGGCTTCCAGACGGACCCGCCGGGGGGAAACCTGCGGTACCTGTTCGGCCAGGACTTCATCCAGTTCATCGCCGATCGCACCGGTCGCGACGTGTGGACCGACTGGGTGCACGTCTACGGTCGGGGGATCCCCTACCTGCTGCCCGGCCGACGGGTCTTCGGCAAGGGCATCGGCCGGCTGTACCGGGAGTGGCGGGCCGAGATGGAGACCCGCTACCGGCGACAGGCCGCCGCCATCGAGGCCGAGGGTCTCACCGGCTTCCGGCTGCTGTCGGATGGGGTCGACCAGTGCGCCGGTCCGTCCTGGAGCCCGGCGGGACGCCACATCGTGTGGAGCTGTACCGACCCTTCCACCGGGCCGGCCATCGTCGTGGCCGACGCCTGGGGCCGCGACCCGCAGATCGAGCTGGACCACCGGGCCGCCGGGAACTTCTCGTGGCGCCCCGACGGCCAGGCCTTCGCCTTCTCGTCCTCGCGGGTGGTCAACCGGACCAACGTCTACCAGGACGTCACGCTCCACCAGCTCGGCGGCCGGACCGAGCCGATGACCCGCGGAGACCGGGCCCGGGACCCGGAGATCACCCCCGACGGCCGCGCGGTGTACGTCGTCACCAACGCGCTGCAGAACAACCAGCTCGCCCGGTTGACGGTCGATCGGCGCCTGGAGGTGCTGACGGACACCCGGGATCACACCCAGCTCAGCACCCCGCGGGTGTCGCCCGACGGCCGCTTCCTGGCGCTGTCGCGCTGGTCGGACGGGCGGCGGGACATCTGGCTCTACACCGCCGACGGGCAGCCGTACCGCCGCCTGACGGTCGACCCGGCCACCGACATCGATCCCGCCTGGTCCGCCGACGGGCGCACGCTGTTCTTCAGCAGCGACCGGACCGGCGTGTTCAACATCTACGCGATCGACCTGGCCACCGAGCGCCTGTACCAGGTGACCAACGTCCTCGGGGCCGCCTGGGGCCCGGCACCGCGTCCCGACGGCACCGCCCTGGTCTTCGAGCGCTACTCGACCCACGGCACCGACATCGCCTGGATGGATCTCGACCGGGATGCCTGGCGGGATCGGGGGCTGCTGCCCCACCCCCTGGGCGCCGACGGCCCCCTGTCGGCGGTGCTGCCCGCCGCCGACGACCCCCTGGTGCAGAACCGCCTGCGCAACATCCGCCGGGCCGCCGAGGAAGCCGCCGAGGAAGCCACCGAAGAAGCCACCGAGGATGCCGCGGACGACACCGCGGAGGGCGCCGCCCGAGGAGCCGCCCGACGAGCCGCCCGACGAGCCGCCCGACGAGCCGCCCGACGAGCCGCAGAGCCCGACCCCGGAGTGGTCGCCCCCGCCACGATCCCGGGCCTCGACGGGATCGGCGGCCCGTTCATGCACGCCCGCCTGCTCGGGGGTCCCTGGGGGCTCCCCGGGGAGCCGACCGCCGGGGCTTCGGGGCTCTCCGCACGGCCGGAGGACACGGTCTCCATCCCGGACGCCCCCCCGTCGTCACCCGACGAAGAATTCGCCATCGAGGTCGACACCGCCCCGCCCGAGGAGCAGGACTACGAGTTCTCCTGGCCCGTGGAGCGCTACTCGCCGTGGGGGTCGCTGCTGCCACCTCGCTACCTGCTGCCGACGATCTACAGCACGACCTTCGGCTACATGGGGATGCTGTCGACCTCGGGCGCCGACGTGCTGCGCCGCTACCTCTACAGCGGCTACATCGCCTACCGGACGGACAGCCGCTACCTGGGATGGGGGGCCAGCGCGGCGATCAACCGCTGGGACCCCATCATCACCGCCGGCGCCTACAGCTACACGACGCCCTACGGCGACATCTACGAGGTGACCGGCCCACCGACGGATGGCGGCGCGTGGGTCCCGTCGGTCCAGAGCACCGGGGAGCGCTACTGGGACAAGCGGATCCGGGGGTATGCCCAGGTCACCTGGCCCCTGGACGAGTACCGCAGCGTGTTCGGCCGGTGGACGGGGACCCTCCGCCAGCCGCTGAAGCCCCTGGAGCCCGACACCTACCGCCCCTTCCTGCCGATGCGCGGATTCCAGTCCGGGATCGGGGGCGGCTGGCGCTACGCGCGGGCTCGGGTGTACAGCCACAGCATCTCGCCCGAGGACGGGCGGATCCTGTCGGTGGTCGGCGAGCTGCAGGCCCCGTGGCTCGGCAGCTACCAGCTCGACGACAACGACCAGAAGGTCGGCTTCACCCAGGTCCAGCTCACCGGCGAGTGGCGGGAGTACCGGACGCTGCCCTGGCTGCACAACCACGTGCTGGCGGTGAAGCTGGCGGCGGGCATGAGCGCCGGCGACGAGCTGGCCTATGGCTCCTTCCGGCTGGGCGGCAGCTTCGGGGAGAGCGCCTACTACACCCTCCCCGACGAGTGGCGGGCCCTGCGGGGCTTCCCGCCGGCCACGGTGTACGGCGACAACTACTACCTGGGATCGGCCGAGTACCGGCTGCCGTTGTGGTACGCCGAGCGCGGGGTCGGCGTGCTGCCGTTCTACGCGCGGCGGCTGTCGGCCAGCGTGTTCACCGACGCCGGCAACGCCTTCGGCGACATCACCGACCCGGCGGCCGTCGGCGACATCCGGGTCGGGGTCGGCGCCGAGCTGCTGGGCAGCGCCGTGATCGGCTGGGGGATCCCCATCACCCTGCGGG
>RFKJ01000308.1 GCA_003694325.1 Deltaproteobacteria bacterium | reverse complement strand
GGTCCAACGGCGGAAGGCCTCCAGCACGGACACCGACCGATCGTCCCCGACCTTGGCGCGCACCCCCACCACCCGCTGCCGGGTCCGCAGGTCCACGTCGCGAATGCGGGACTCGGCCGCCCGGGCGACCCGCCGGGCCAGCCGCTCGTGGGCCGCACCCTCGACCCGCCCGGCGATCTTCGCCGCCGCCGCCAGGCCGTCGGCCCACAGCCGCCCCGGGGCGGCGTCGTCGAGGAGCCGGTCGACGTCCGGGGCCGCGCCGTGCTCGCCAACGACCTCGATGGCCGCGCGACGCAGGGGCCGCTCCGTCCGGTCCTCCAGGTGGAGGAGGCCCCGGGCCACCGCCAGGGCCTGCGTCGGATCCAGGGCCGCGGCGGAGCGGAGCGCGGCGGCCCGCACGTCGACGTTGGCATCCCGCCGCGCCATCCGAACCAGGGTGTCCAGGGGGGCGTCGTCGGCGGCCCGACCCATCGCCGCGGCCACCGCCAACCGGACCGCGGGATCGGGATCGTCCCAGGCCGCGATCAGCGGGTCCATCGACCGCTGCTCGCCGAGGGCCCGGGCCGCGGCCCGGCGGATCGTGGCGTCCTCCTCCCGGTCGGCGAGCAGGGCCGCCAGCTCGGCGCTGCGGTTCGTGTCCGCCAGCGCGGTGATGGCGTCCAGCCGGGCCCCGGGCAGCGGCGCCGAGAGCTGGGCCACCCACCCGTCGTCGTCCTGCTGGTCGTCGACCCGGGCCAGCAGCCCGGCATCGGGGTCGAAGGCCACCCAGGCCGGCGCCTGGTCCAACTCGAACTCGACGTCCACCTCCTCGTCGTCCAGCCAGACCCGCCGTCGCACGACCTCCCCCGCGGCGGTGCCGACGGCGATGTCGATGGGCAAGGTGTAGGGCGGATGCTCCTCGTCGATCCGCTGGGTCACCGCCACCGTCAGCCGCCCGTCGGCGTAGCGGCGGGTGACCGTCAGCTCCGGCACCGTGCCCAGCTCGATCCACTGCTGGAAGAACCAGTCGAGCCGCTTTCCGCTGACCTCCTCCATGGCCCGCTGCAGGTCGATGGTCTCGACCAGTCCGTACCGGTGGCTGCGGGTGTAGCGGGCGATGCCCTCCCAGAAGCGGTCCTCGCCGAGCATCACCCGCAGCATGTGCAGGACCAGCGCCCCCTTGCCGTAGACATCGGCGTTGCGGGCGGCCCCCCGCCCGTGGAAGAAGCGCCCGGCCACCGGCCGGTCGTGGGTTCGCACGCCGCGGACCCAGCGACGCACCTGGTGGGCGGCGTAGGCATCCCCCCGCCGTCGGGCCATCCAGTCGGCGGCCATGAAGGTGGCGAAGCCCTCGTTGAGCCACAGCTCGCGCCAGTTCTCGCAGGTCAGCAGGTCGCCGTACCACTGGTGGGCCAGCTCGTGGGCGGCGACCGACTCGACCCAGTCCGAGGTCCCGTCGGCGCGGGCATCCACCAGCATCCGCTCGTGCTCGATGGTCGCCGAGGTGTTCTCCATGCCGGTGTAGAGGAACCGCTGGACGAAGACCTGGCGGTAGGGTCCCCACGGGTAGGGCACGCCCGTCCGCTCGGCGAAGTGGCGCTGCATGGCGGGGATGGGATCGAGCACCCGGTGCACGGCGACCGGGTCGGTTCCCGGCGGCACCCAGACCTCGACCTGGTCGTCGGCCTCGTGGGTCACCACCTCCCAGGGCCCGGCCGCCACCATGACCAGGTAGTTGACCAGGTCGACGCCGGAGTTCGTCACCACCCGCCAGCCCTCGGGGGCGGTGAAGCGCCCGGTGTAGGTGAAGCGGTCCCCCGGGTGGTCGACGCTGGGGAACCAGTGGCGGTTGTCCTGCCCCTCCCCCTGCGACCACACCTCGGACCACCGGTCCGGGCCCCGCCGCGTTCCGTGCCGGAAGTGCAGGCCGGTCCGCGGCTCGGCCCGGTAGGCCACGGTCAGGGAGTCCGAGCGCCCGTCGCCGAACTCGTCGGGAACCTCCACCACGAGGGTGTCACCCTCGGTCCGCCAGGGCAGCTCCCCCTCGGCCCACCACACCCGCGAAATGGACAGCCCCACCTGGTCGAGCACCACCGGCCCCTCGTCGAACCGCCGCATGGTGAGGGTGGCCGTCCCCTCCACCGCCCCGGCATCCGGCAGGAGCGCCAGGTCCAGTTCGAGGTGCTCCAGGTCGAAGCGACGGTCGGGGCCCCCCGCCCCCCGCGGATCGGGGGCGAGCACCGGCATGGACGTCGGCTCCCCGCCCATCCAGGGCGGGGCGGCGACCGCGGGAGCCAGGGCGAGAACCAGCGGGGTGAGCAGGGTCGGCCACATGGGGTTCGACGTTAGCCTGGTGCAGCGTCCCGCCCCACCGAGGAGCACCATGTGTGGCCGTTTCGCCCTGGCCGTCAACTCCGCCGACGAGCTGATCCGCTTCTTTGCGCGGCGCCTGCCACCGAACACCCGGCTCCATCCCCGGGCCGCCGCGGTCGAGGTGAGCCCGCGCTACAACATCGCCCCCGGCCAGCAGGTGCCGGTGATGCGGGTGGTCGACGTCGATGACGCCCGCTACGCGGGCCTGTCGGCCTGCCACTGGGGCCTCGTCCCCTCCTGGTCCAAGGGCGAGTGGCCCGAGGTGCGGCGACGCTCCTACCGCATGATCAACGCCCGCGCCGAGACGGTGTTCGACCGG
>RFKJ01000307.1 GCA_003694325.1 Deltaproteobacteria bacterium | reverse complement strand
GCGACACCGGCACCACCGGCGGCGGAGACACCGGCACCACCGGCGGCGGAGACACCGGCACCACCGGCGGCGGAGACACCGGCGGCGGCCTCTCCCTGACCTGTTCGGGCACCCTGTACGCCGGCACCCTGTCCGGCGCCGGCGACATGGCCGACCACCCCTCGGGCGGCGCCTTCTACTTCGACGGGTTCCAGGCCACGATGGTCGGCGATCCGGGCACCAACTTCGACCTGACCCTGTATCGCAACTTCCGGGGCACCTGGCGCCCGGTCGACAGTTCCACCAACGCCGACTCCTCCGAGTCGGTGAGCAGCCCGTTCCGCGGCGGCTACTACGCACGGGTCAGCTCGACCTCCGGCAGCGGCGACTACCTCCTCTGCGTGGAGTAGCCGGCGTCGATCGGTCCGCACGGAGCGGGCCGTCGACGCCGCTCGAACGGCATTCGAGTCAGCGATCGGCGGAACAGCGTTCGGCCACAACCAGGAGGGCGGTGGCGTTCCACGGAATGCGCCGCCCTTCCAGCGTGCGGACGGCCCGCTCCACGGCCCGGCTCTCGGGCTCGGCGAGGTGCCGGCGCAGCCGGCCCAGCCAGGAATCCGGCCGATCCGCCAACCAGCGGTCGAGGACCCCGGCACTGACGTGCAGGGCGTACTTCGTCTCGATCTCCTCGACCTGCACGAGGCCGAACCCCGCACCCTCGACGGCGGCCTGCAGGGACCGGGCATCCCACCGGAGGAGCGGGTCGGCCGGGTCGGCGTAGACCGCTTCCTCGGCCGCGGCCCACGCCCGGCCCAGCTCGGCCGGCACCGCCCCCGGGTCCAGCAGGCCATGGAGCCGCTGGGTGCGGCGGGGGAGGCCCTCGCAGAGCACGAGGCGGCCGTCCCGGGCGAGCAGCCGGTGGAGGATCGCCAGCAGGGCGCCCGGGTCGCCGCTGCGCAGGATGGCGTCGCGCCCGAGGATGCGCTCGAACCGGATCGGGTCGACCGAGGTCTCCAGTGCATCGATGGCGGCGACCAGCACGGTCGGCCGCGTCAGCTCCGGCAACCGCTCGGCGAGACCCTGGAGCGTCCGGCCCTGGCGCGGGTCGGTGGTCCAGGCCACCACGCCCCCCTCGGGCGCACGGCGCAGCGCCTCCCAGGTCAACAGCCCCGTCCCGGCTTCGACGTCGAGCACCCGGTGATGGCGCTGCACATCGGCCGCGGCGAAGATCCGGTCCCGCAGCGCCGCGAGGCGTTCGCCGACCTGCGATGCCGTGCGCTGGACCCAGCGCTCCAGGCGGGGGTCGGTCGGACCAGCGGTCAGGCGCTCCGCCGGAACGAGGCCGCCGTCCTCGACCATGGCGGCGAGCTGGGCCTCCCGGCGACGAGCGACCCGCGGCCCCACCTCGCCCTCCCACCCCTGGTCCGAGGGCTGGTAGAAGACGCGGCCGCGCAGGGCCGGAGGCAGGTAGTCCTGCGCGACCCAGTGGTCCCGGAATGCATGGGGATACTGGTATCCCTCGCCGTGCCCGAACCCCTCCTTGTCCCGGTTGCCGTCCTTGAGGTGGTTGGGGACCTCCTCGGCCCGCTCCGCTGCCACCGCGGCCAGGGCATCGAAGAAGGCCATGGTCGAGTTGCTCTTGGCGGTAGTCGCCAGGTACAGGGTGGCCTGGGCGAGGTGGAAGCGGCCCTCGGGCATGCCGATGCGGTCGAAGGCCGCCGCGCAGGACTCGACCACGCCGATGGCAGCCGGGTCCGCAAGGCCCACGTCCTCGCTGGCCAGGATGAGCAGGCGCCGGAAGATGAACCGCGGGTCCTCACCGGCGTAGACCATCCGGGCCAGCCAGTACAGCGCGGCGTCGGGGTCGCTGCCGCGAACGGCCTTGATGAAGGCGCTGATGGTGTCGAAATGGGCGTCCCCCTCCTTGTCGTAGAGCACGGCGCGGCGCTGGATGCTCTCCTCGGCGACGGCGAGGTCGATGCGGATCACGCCGTCGGCGTCGGGGGGCGTGGTCTCCACCGCCAGCTCGAGCGCCCCGAGCACCGCCCGGGCATCGCCGTTGGCCACCGACACGAGGTGGTCGACGGCCTCGGCCGCCAGCTCGACCCGGCGGGTCCCGTAGCCCCGTTCCGGGTCGTGCAGCGCGGCATCGAGGATGCGGCGGAGATGGTCGTCGGTCAGCGGCTTGAGCTGGAATACCCGCGACCGGCTGACGAGGGCCTTGTTGACCTCGAAGTAGGGGTTCTCGGTGGTCGCCCCGATGAGCACCACCGTGCCGTTCTCGACCCAGGGCAGCAGTGCGTCCTGCTGGGCCTTGTTGAACCGGTGCACCTCGTCGACGAAGAGGATGGTCCGCCGACCGTGGCTGTCGCGGAGCGCCCGGGCATCGGCGATGGCCGCCCGGATGTCCTTGACCCCGGCCAGCACGGCGTTGAGCGCGGTGAACCGGGCCCGGGTGCTGCCGGCGATGACCCGGGCGAGGGTCGTCTTGCCGGTTCCGGGCGGGCCGTGCAGGATGATGGAACTGAGCTGATCGGCCTCGATGGCCCGGCGCAGCAGCCGTCCCGGCGCCAGGATGTGCTCCTGGCCGACGTATTCCTCGAGGGTGCGTGGCCGCATGCGGGCCGCCAGGGGCGCCTCCGGCCGAGGCATGGGCAGCGAGGTCTGGACGGTGCGCGGCGACATCCCGTCGGCTCTAACCAGGGGTCGCCTCACCCCGTCGGGGCGGCGAACGGCCAGCGCGACCCGCCGGTCGGGTTGCCGTACAGGGTTGGAGCACGGGTTGCGGCACAGGGTTGCGGCGGCCGGTTCAGGTGTCGGCCGGAAAGTCGACCCGCCCGCTGGTCGCGTCGGTGAGGGCCGCCCGCACGTCGTCCAGGCGGTCGAAGGGGACCTGGAGGTGGAGCCGGACCCGGGCCCCCCAGTCGGTGGATGTGGGGGTGAGCCCGTGGCTGCCGAGCACCACCTGGACCGGCCCGGTGTCCGGGTAGTCGTGTTCCACCGTCAGCGGCAGCTCGGGCACGACCTCGACCACCTCGCCCCGGTCCAGCGTCTTGCCGGCGCAGCCTCCATAGG
>RFKJ01000306.1 GCA_003694325.1 Deltaproteobacteria bacterium | reverse complement strand
GACTCCGGCAAGGCTCAGTACTCCATAGCGCAGTCGTCGGCCCCAAAGGTACCAGCCGCCGTAATCCCCCCAAGGCTGACATCCGCCGCGAACCCGAAGGCCGCGAAGTCGTCGCCGGGGCCACGGTCTCGGCGCGAATGCAGACGGTCGAGAGCACCGAGGGTGGTCGATGAGCTGGAAGCGTGGGAGTCCGGCACCGAGGCGTCGTGGGAGGTTCGCGGGTCTGCACTTCCATCCGCACCGGGCTCCGCCCCCTCCCCTCACCCCCCGAACAACCGCACCGACAGCGCGCTGCGGATCCGCCGCTGCGGGTCGTAGCGCTCGCGCACTTCGAGGAAGCGGTCCAGCCGCGGCTCCATGCGCCGGAAGTCCGCCGCCCGGGTGTGGCTGTCCTTGGCGAGGTAGATGCGGCCGCCGACGTCGATGACGAAGGCGTTGAGCTCGTCGACGATGCGCTGGGTGTCGCCCGACAGCGGCATGTCGACGGCGACGGAGGTGCCCTGCAGCGGGAAGGAGAGCAGCCCCTGTCCCTGGGGCCCGCAGTCCTTGATGACGCACAGCGGCGAGGCGCCGCCGAGGTCGGTGAGGTGCTGCATGAACGCGCGCACCGCCTCGGGCCCGGCCTGGGCCGGGATCACGGCCTGGTACTGGGTGAAGCCGCGCCGCCCATAGATGCGGTTCCAGTCACCGACACGATCCAGCGGGTAGAAGAAGGGCTCCGGCGCCACCCGTCGCCGCCGGGTGCGCGGCCGGTGCGACCGCCAGTAGAGGGTGTTGAAGACCCGGGTGGTCAGGGGATTCAGCGCCCGGTCGGGCAGGTCCACCGCCAGCCGGAGCTGTCGGGGGCCGGGAGGGGGACGCGATGGAGCCTCTTCGGGCCGGGCCCAGCGCCCGGCCATGAGGATCCCGCGGCCCATCCTCCGGCCCCGGCGCAGGCAGTCGATCCACCCCATGGTCATGGGCCAGGCCGGCGCCGCTCGGGACAGGGCGGCCAGGAAGGCGTCGATGTCGTCGACCCGCTCGCTCTCCATGACGATCCACGGCGACGGGATCCGGCGCAGGGTCAGCTCGACCTCCAGGATGTGACCGGTGAGACCCATGCCGCCGACGGTCGCCCAGAACAGGTCGGGCTCGACGGTCGGCGAACAGTCGACGATCTCGTCGCTGGCCAGCCGCAGGCGCAAGGCCCGGAGGTGGGCCCCGATGGTGCCCTCCCGGTGGTGGTTCTTGCCGTGGACATCGGCGGCCACCATGCCGCCCAGCGTCACGAACCGGGTCCCCGGGGTGACCGGCGGGAACCAGCCCTGGGGCAGGAAGCGATCGAGCAACGCGGCCAGCGACAGGCCGGCCTGGGCCCGCAGGACGCCGGTGGCCGGGTCGAAGCCCAGGATGCGGTCGGCGAGGCGGCAGTTCACCACGCGGTCGTCGGGTCGAGCCGGCAGGGACGCGTCCCCGTAGGACCGCCCCAGGCCCCGGGTCAGCCGGGCTCCCCGGGTGGCCGCCTGGAGGTCGGGGGACAGCAACTCGGTGCCGGGACGCCGCTGGCGGCCCCAACCCGCCAGCGTCTGCCGGGGCGGCCCTTCAGCCACGGACCGACCGGATGGAGGCCGACCGGATGGAGGCCGACCGGATCGCGTGGATGTCGGCGGAGATGGACATGGGTCAGGCGCCTCGCCGGGGCCCTAACCCGGCCCATGGCCCGCTTCTGGGCGTCGCCAGGGCTATCGTGCATCCTCCCCGCCGCCCCGGACGCGCCATGCCCACACCTCAGCCTCCCTGTGCTCCCCTCAAGATCCTGTCCTGCGACGCGGCCCGGCCGATGGCCCGGACCGTGGCCCGGATCCTCGGCCAGCCGCTCGTCGAGGTCGAGGAGACCTGGTTCTCCTGCGGCGAGGGCAAGTTCATCATCCACGAGAACGTCCGCGGCGACGACCTCTACATCTTCCAGGCCGCCATCGTCCCGGCCGCGTCGGGCGCGAGGCCGGAGCGCAGCGTCTACGACCGCTTCGTGATGCTGCTGCACGCCGTCGAGGCCGCCGCCCTGTCCGACGCCCAGCACATCACGGCCGTCCTCCCGTACTACCCGGCCGCCCGCCAGGACAAGCGCAAGGGGCGCACCCGCGAGGGGATCAGCGCGGGCCTGTTCGCTCGCTGTCTCCAGGAGGCCGGCGCCACCCGGGTGCTGTGCGTCGACATCCACAACCCGGCCATCGCCGGCATGTTCAGCCCCGACCGCTGCCGGCTGGAGAACGTGTCGCTGACCCACCGGTTCAGCCGCTGGTTGCGCCGCCAGGGCCTGTGCGGCGACACCGTGGCCAGCCCCGACCTGGGCGGCATGGAGCGGGCCCGCGACTACGCGGCCGAGCTGAAGACCGGGCTGGTGGGTCTGTCCAAGGAACGGGACTACACGTCGACCAGCACCGTGCTCCGCAGCACTCTCATCGGTGACGTCGACGGGCGCGACGTGCTGCTGGTCGACGACATGATCGACACCGGCGGCAGCGTGGTCGCCGCCGTCGAGGAGTTGAAGCGACATGGGGCCCGCCACGTCACGGTGGCCGCCACGCACCCGATCATGAGCGGTCCGGCCTGGGACCGGATGGATGCCCTGGCCACCCGGGCCGCCGCCGAGGGATGGCGGTTCCGCCTGGTCGGAACCAGCGCCATCCGCCACCCCGACCCCCCGGACTACTACCGGGAATACGCCATCGAGCCGCTCCTCGCCGCGGTCATCGAGCACATCAATCGACGCGGGAGCGTCACCGGCGCCCAGCAGGGCGAAGATCGGAGCTGAACCATGCCGACAATCCTCGCGCTCCTGGCGGCCACCGCCCTCGCCGATCCCGCCAGCTCCTCCCAAGCCGATGCCGACACGCTGGCCCGCCGCCTGGCGACGGCCACCGGCGACCCCTACACCCTGCCCGCCCTTCGGTTCACCTTCGTGGTGACCGCCGATGGCGTCGAGAAGGCCCGCCGGACCCACACCTGGTGCCCCCAGGCCGGGGTCGTCGAGGTCGCCCTTCCCGACGGCGCCGTGCGGATCTCGGCCTCCGACGGCAGCCCGCTGCCCGGCACCGACGCCGACCGGGCCGCCACCGCCTGGCAGGCCTTCATCAACGACAGCTACTGGCTCCTCGCGCCGGCCAAGGTCCTCGACCCCGGCGTCCGGCGCACCGTCGACGACCAGGGCCGCCTGGTCCTGCAGTTCGACGGCGTCGGCCTCACCCCCGGCGACCGCTACGTCCTGACGGTCGACCCCGACGACGGCCACCTCGCCCACTGGGATTTCACCCTGCAGAGCGGGCGCCGGGGCAGCTTCGACTGGGCGGACCCCATCGAGGTCGGCAGCCTGCACCTCTCCCCGCGGCGCACCTCGACCGACGGCCGCACCACCATCTCCTTCGAGGACCTCGCGGCGCCACCGACCTGCCCCCTCGTCGAGTGAGCGCCGGCCGGCCGCGGCCGTTCACCGGAAGCGCATGGACTCGATCACCACGTCGTGGAGGGGCTTGTCCATGGCGCCCACCGGGACCCGGGCGATGGCCTTGACCACGGCGAGGCTGTCGTCGTCGCAGGCCCCGAAGATCGTGTGCTTGCCGTCGAGGTGGGGCACCGGCACCTCGGTGATGAACCACTGGCTGCCGTTGGTGTTGGGGCCCGAGTTGGCCATGGCCAGCAGGCCGGGCCGATCGAACCGCAGGTCCGGGGAGATCTCGTCGATGATCATCCAGCCCGGCCCACCCGTCCCGGTTCCCAGCGGGTCGCCGGCCTGGACCATGAACCCGGGGATCACCCGGTGG
Organism: Deltaproteobacteria bacterium; assembly: GCA_003694325.1. Classification (GTDB taxonomy): domain Bacteria; phylum Myxococcota_A; class UBA796; order UBA796; family UBA2385; genus J125. Next base: position 651 of record RFKJ01000306.1, on the reverse strand, counting down.
AAGGTGGTGCCCGGGTAGAGGGGGTCGGTGCGCCGGACGCCGGTGGCCGGGTCGGTCCACGGCACGAGCCCGCGGGCCAGGGAAACGAAGTTGGCGACGGTCAGCGGCGCCTGTCGCCAGTATAGCTGGCAGTGCAGGTCGCCCATCGAGGTGGTCATGTCGACCCACAGCGTGCCGCTGTCGGGGATCCCCAGGGCATCGCGGTAGGCGGCCACCGGGTCGTCGACCTGCCGCAGGTCGGTGGGCAGCGGCGGCGAGCGACCGGCCAGCGACAGGTAGGTGTCGAGGTCGCCCTGGATGCGGGCCGCCGGCAACAGCTCGGTGGAGACGTCGATCCCTGCCTGCCACGCGGTCCGCAGGTGCGGGAGGGCTTCGTCGAACAGGCCCCGCCGGGCCAGGGTGCGCCCCAGCCAGGTCGCGATGGCGATGTCGTCGGGGTGTTGGAGGGCGAGGCGGCGGAGGTCGCCGAGGGCCTCGTCGGGTTCGCCATCGGCGATGACCCGGTACATCACGCCCAGGAGGCCGACATCGGGGTCGTCGGGCCACTGCTCCTCGGCCGCCGACATGTAGGGGCGCCCATAGGCGAACTGCCCCGCGCGGAAGCTGGCAAGGGCCGCGGCCTGCTGGATGCAGGGGTCGTCGGTCCAGGTG
>RFKJ01000305.1 GCA_003694325.1 Deltaproteobacteria bacterium | reverse complement strand
GCCCTGGAGGCCGCAGCCCGGCTGCTGACCGCCGCCGGCCGGTTCCCCGAGCTGCTGGAGCTGCTGGAGTCCTCCCTCGATTCCCTCGACGACCCCAACCTCGCGGTCACCACCCTGTACCGGATGGGCGAGATCTGCGAGGGCCCCCTGGACGACCAGGAGGGCGCCCGGCGGTGGTTCGAGCGGATCCTCGACACCGCCCCCGGGTACCTGCCGGCGCTCGAGGGCCTGGAGCGGGTCTACACCCGCCTGGAGGCCTGGGAGCCGCTGGCCGCGGTCTACGAGCAGCGCGCGATCCTGGCCGAGGACCCGGCGGCGATCGCGCTGCAGCTCCACCGGGCCGGCGCGGTCTGCGAGTTCCGCCTCGGCGACCAGGCCCGCGCCCGGGACTTCTACCAGCGGGCGCTGGACAACGTGCCCGACTTCCCTCCCAGCCTCGACGCCTTCGTGCGGATCATGGAGGCCGAGGGGGACTGGGCCGGCCTCGCCCGCACCCTGCGCCTGGCCTCGGAGGCGACCCGGGACAGCAACGAGGTCGTCAGCCTGACCTACCGGGCGGCCCGGATCCTCGCCGACCGGGTCGGCGACGACGAGCAGGCCATGGAGCTGCTCCGCCGCTGCCTGCAGCTCTCCCCCGGGTTCCTGCCGGCCATCTCCCTGCTGCGGGAGCTGGCCGAGCGCAGCGAGGCCTGGCAGGATGTCTACGACCTGCACCGCCTCGAGGCCGATGGCGCCGAGGACCTCGAGCGCCGACACTGGCGGATGCTGGCCGCCGCCGACATCGCCGGCGACGAGGGGGTGGTGGATCCCGCATCGGTGGCCGCCGAGGTCCTGGAGGAGGACGCCAGCCAGGTCACCGCCCTGCGGCTGCTGGAGGAGCAGGCCCTGCGGCAGGCCGACGCCCACGAGCTGCTCGCCGTGTTCCAGCGGCGGGCATTCGGCGCCGAGGACCCGGCGGAGCGCACGCGCCTGTCGGTCCACATCGCCGAGCTCGCCGCCGAGGTGGGGGACGCCGTCACCGCGATGAACGCCGTCTCCGAGGTGATCTCCGCCGACGACGTCCCCGATCGCCCGCTGGCGTCCCTGGCGCGCCTCGCCGAGGGGGCCAACTACTGGGAGGAGGCCCAGCGCGCCCTGGTGACCATCGGGGACGAGCGCAGCCGGGCCGAGCTGGCCCGCATCCAGGAGGCCTGGCTCGACGACGCCCGCGCCGCCCTCCGCACCTGGACGGAGCTGCTGGAATCCCACCCCGACGACGTCGAAGCCGCAGCCGGCGTGGAACGCACCAAGGCCCGGCTGGGCGAGCGGGAGGGGCTCGCCCGGGCCCACGCCGTGCTGGCCCGCAACCTGCCGGACCCGGCCATCGCCGCGGTACACGCGTTGCTGGCCGGCCACCTGTTCGAGTCCGAGGGAGACCTGGACGAGGCGGTCCAGTGCTACGAGCGGGCATTCGAAGCCCGCCCGGTCCCCGGCAAGGCCTTCGACGCCCTCCGGCGGGTCTACACCCAGCGCCGCCAGGCGGACAAGCTGGTGGAGCTGTTCGAGCGCCTCGAGTACGACGCCCCCTTCGAGCTGGCGGCGTCGCTGGAGGAGGCCGGGGCCGAGGAGGAGGCCGTCCAGCGCTACCGGGCGCTGATCGAGGAGGCGGGGGACGACCCGACGACCGCCCTGCCGGCACTGGTGCGGCTGGAGCAGGACCTCGTGCAGCTCGGGGCCTGGAAGGAGCTGTTCGAGGTGCTCGGGCGGCGGATGGCGGCGTCGGCCTCCGACGAGGAGCGGCAGGCCATCGACGCGCGCCGTCGCTGGGTCCTGGCCGAGCACCTCGCCGACACCGACGAGGCCTGGGACTTCTACCGCCAGCTCCACGAGGAGGACCCCGGTGACGCCGACGTCCTCGAGGCCCTGGCCCGCATCGCCGCGGCCCGCGGCGAGACCGGGCTGGCGATCCAGTACCTCGCCGGCCTCGCCGAGCAGGCCCCCGATGCCGAGACCGCCGCCCGCTACCAGCGGCGGATCGCCGAGGCCCACCTCGCCGCCGGGGACGCCGACGCAGCCCGCGAAGCGCTGATGCGGGCCCTGGACCACGCCCCGGCCGACCTGGAGGCGCTGGCCCTGCTCAAGCGGCTCGCCGAGGAGGCGGAGGACTGGCGGGGGCTCGTCGGGGCGCTGGCCCGGGAATCCACCGTGCTGGAGGGGGATGCCCAGGTGGCCTGCTACCGGCGCATCGCCAGCACCTGGGAGGAGCAGATCGGCGACGAGGCGGTCGCCGCCGATGCCTGGCGCAAGGTCCTCGAGGTGAGCCCCCACGACGTCGATGCCCTCCAGCACCTCGTCGCCCTCGACCGCAAGCAGCAGGCCTGGGCGGCGCTGGTGGAGCACGGCACGGCCCTCCTCCCCCACCTGGACGGGGCCGAACACAGTGCGCTCCTCGCCGAGCTGGGCCGGGTGCAGCTCGAGCACTTCCACGACGAGGAGGAAGCCATCCGGCTGCTCGACGCCGCGACCCGCGGGGAGGCGCCCGACCTCGACGCGGCGAGACTCCTGGAGAAGCTCCACGCCGCTCGCGGCCAGTGGGATCGGGTCGCCGACGCGGTGGTCCGCCAGGCCCAGGCCGTGGAGGACGTCGAGGAGAAGGTGGCGTTGCTGTTGCGGGCCGCCCGGATCCGGCTGGAGACCCTGCACGACCGGGCCGGCACCGCCGAGATCTACGCCGAGGTGATCGAGCTGAAGCCCGACCACGTCGAGGCCCTCCGCTTCCTCGGGGACCACTACTTCGAGCAGGGGCGGCTCGCCGAGGCGGTGCAGGCCTACGAGCGGCTGGATGGCTGGGAGAAGGACCTCGACCTCGACGACTTCGACGACCGGATGGAGGCGGCGCTGCACTACTTCCACTTCGGAGAGGCGCTCCGCCGCCTCGACGACAAGGAAGGCGCGTTGGTCCGCTACCGGCAGGGGCTGGCCTTCAACGCCACCCACCTGCCGTCGCTGGAGGCCATGGGGCCGATCCTCGTCGAGAAGGGGGACTGGGACGCCGCCGCCGCGGTGTACCGCCAGATCCTCCAGCTCATCGGCGGGCAGGGGGACAGCGAGCGCCTGTGTCGGACCTACACCAACCTCGGGATCATCGAGCAGCACCAGGGCAAGCTCGACAAGGCCAAGAAGCGGTTCACCCGGGCCCTCGACCTGCGCCCCAACGATGTCCCGGCCCTCCGGGGCATGGCCGAGGTCCTGTTCGCCCGCAACGACTGGAACAACCTGCTCAACGTCTACAACAACATCATCTACCACGCCGTGGAGCCCGATGACGTCGTCGATGCCTACCTCACCAAGGGCTACATCCTCGACGCGAAGATGAACCTGCCGGACAAGGCCGCCCAGCACTACGAGAAGTCCCTGGCGTTCAACCCCGCCCAGCCGGTCGGGCTGCTGCGCCTCGCCGAGCTGGCGCTGCGGCGGCAGGACTGGCCCGAGGCGGCGAGCCTCGCCGACCGGGGGCTGGCCCTGGACAT
>RFKJ01000304.1 GCA_003694325.1 Deltaproteobacteria bacterium | reverse complement strand
TCGGCCAGGGCGCGGACGTCGACCTGCCAGGCGGGGAGGCGCAGCTCGACGACCGCGTCGTGGAGGGGGTGGGCGCGGTCGAGGGGCAGGGTGCGCTGGCGCAGCAGGCTGCCGATGTACGCGGTGGCCTGGGCCTCGGTGCCGGTGGCGGCGAAGGCGGCCGCCCGGGCCGGGCTGCCGCCGTCCCGGAAGGCCACCCGCCGGGCGTCGCCGTCGTAGAGGGCCACGGCCAGCCCGAGGGCCTCCAGGCGGGACCGCAACCGGGCCGCGAAGGGTGGCAGGGGCTGTGCCCCGATTGCCGGGCGACCCACCGACAGCACCACCTCGCCGCCGGGATCCTGCAGGTCGCGCAGGTGCTTGACCGACAGCACCCGGGCCTCGTCGCCGAGCCCCTCCAGCAACCCGAGGAGGAGGGCCTGGCCGGGACGGGCGGGTTGGTGGGTGAGGTTGCTCGTCCTGGGTGGGGAGTCGGCGACCCAGGCCACGGCGTCGAGGGCCCGGGCCAGCGACAGGGAGGTCGGGACCATGGCCGGGGCGTCGTCGGCGAAGGGGGTCTCGACCACGAGGGGGGCGCCGCCCTTGCGCACGAGGAGGCGCCAGCCCGGAGCCACGACGCTGACCCGCTTGCCGTCGGTGGTGAGGTGGGCGCCGACCCGACGGGCGGTGGACGATGCCAGCCGCAGGGCGTCCTCGCCGCCAGGCCGCCCGTCGGCCCAGTGCACCAGGGCGGCGGCGATGCTCGACCGGAGCAGTGCCACGCTCCCCCGGTCGGGTTCCGGCGCCGAGTCCAGGGCCCGCCATGCCGGGTGCTCCCAGGGATCGGGGTCGGCGGGGTGGAGGGATGCGGCCAGGGCGAAGCGGTCGGCGTCGGACAGGGCGAGGGTGGACTCGCCCTCGGCGGGGTGCCGGGTGAGGGCGGGGAGGTGGGCCTGGAGCACGGAAAGGGGGTCGACGGCCCCGGGCGGGCCGTCCTGCAGCTCGGCCTCCAGGCGCTCGGTGAGGTGGAGCGAGGACTGTGCGGCGCCCTCCACCACCAGCATGGGCAGGCGGAAGCCCAGGCGCCGGCGCGCCTCGCCGCAGGCGGGTCCCGAGGGGGCGCACAGGAGCACGGCCCGGGCGTCCAGGATGGTGGCGGCGGCCAGCGCGGCCTCGGCCTGGCCGGGGGCGGCGGTCCGGGTGGTGACCAGGATCGGCCTGCCCTCTCCTCGCAGCCAGAGGGCGCCGAAGCCACGGCCGCCCTGGAGGATGGCGGGCCGGCCGGCGTCGAGGCGGGCCTCCAGGTCCTCGGGAATCGGCCCCTGGTTGTCGAAGGCGGCCCGCAGGGCGGCGACCGCGTCGACCCCCGCCGGTGCATCGGGTGTGACCTCGGGCGAGGACGGGGGCAGGGCCACGGCCAGGAGGTAGGCAATGGCGGTCCCCCCGACGAACCCCGCGAAGCTGGTGAGCACCGAGGGGACGAGGGTCCGGAAGGGATCCCCGGACCGCACCATGCGCAGGGCCATCAGGGTCGGCAGCAGGTAGCCGAACCCGAAGAGCTGGCGGAGCCGCAGGCCGGGCCAGCCGGAGCCGAACAGGTGGCCCATGCCGAACTTGAGCAGGTAGCCGCTGACCATGCCCAGCACGAGGAGGCGGCCGCCGGCGAGGTTGCGCGACGACAGGGCCGGCACCCGCAGCATGACCTGGAGGATGGCGGCGATCACCAGTGCTTCGCCGGCGGTGGCGGCGATCCGCTCGGGCTGCAGCCAGCAGAGGGCCAGCAGGCCCGGGACGATGATGCCGCCGAAGTCCCAGCCGTAGCGGAGGTTGGTGAGGCTTCCCAGCCACGCGCCGGTCAACAGCAGGATGTAGGCGCGAGGGCTGCTGACGAAGTCCAGCGCCAGGTCTTCATAGGTCAGTTCAAAGCTGGACAGCGACAGGTTGCTGGTTCGGAGCAGCACCCGGTCGAGCACCAGCCAGGTCAGCAGCAACGGCACGCCGAGGCGGGGAATCGCCCGCACCGGGCCGTTGCGCCAGATGGCGTAGGCCAGCAGGGGCACGACGACGAGCCCCATGCTGTGCAGCTCGGCGGCGATGTGCAGGTCGAAGCGGTGGGCCAGCAGCGGGAACAGCGCCCCCTCCATCGCCAGGCGGACGGCGACCGATCCGAGGAGCGCCAGGAAGAACCGGTCCCGGCCGAACAGGGGAAACCACGGCCACCACCGGGGGAGCGCGTCGGACAGCGCCACCATGAACAACCAGGTGGCGACGGCCTCGAGGACCATCACCGCCGCGGTGGGCGGCTGGATGACCAGCACGCTGGCGAGGTAGCCGGGCACCACCAGCGCCGTGAATCCCCAGCCCAGCCACTCCTGCAGCAGCCACACCACGATGAGCCCGACCAGGACCGAGGTCAGGATCGACGTGTCGAGGACGGCGGTGGGGAACAGCTCGATCATTGGTGTCAGGTATGACCCATTACCCTTTTAAAAAGGGTAATGGGTCATACCTGACACCCATCGGGATTCGCCGGCGAACCTCCTCCACCCGGCCGGGCACCAGCTCGGCGAGGCAGATGCCCTCGCCGTCCCCGCACTCGGCGACGATGGTGCCCCAGGGGTCGACGATCAGCGAGTGCCCGTAGCTGTGGCGCAGGCCGCGGTCGTCGTGGGGACCCCACTGTGCGGGCGCCAGGACCCAGCACTGGTTCTCGATGGCCCGGGCGCGGAGCAGGGCGTGCCAGTGGTCGCGGCCGGTGCGCTCGGTGAACGCCGAGGGCACCGCCAGGATGGTGGCGCCCCGGGCGACCTGGGCGGCGTACAGCTCGGGAAAGCGCAGGTCGAAGCAGATCGACATGCCCAGTCGGCCCCACGGGGTGTCGGCGACCACCACCTCGTCGCCGCGTGCGGTGCGCCGGCTCTCGGCGAAGGACACGCCGCCCATCTCGCGCAGGTCCACGTCGAACAGGTGGATCTTGCGGTACCGGGCGACCAGCCGACCGGTCGGGTCGAACAGCAGGCTGGTGTTGTAGGCCTGCTCTGCGGCCACGGCGGGGTCGGGGTGCCGCTCGATGACCCCCCCGATGAGCAGGTGGATGCCCAGCTCGGCGGCCAGGTCGGCCAGCCGGCGGTGGGTGGGGCCGTCGACCGGCTCGGCCAGCTCGACCTTGCGGTCGTGGGGGCCCAGCCAGGTCGTGGCTTCGGGCGTCGCGACGAGCACCGCCCCCGCCGCGGCGGCGCGCCGGACCAGCTCCTCGGTGGTCCGCAGGTTGCGTTCGAGGTCGGAGCTGCCGTTGAGCTGGACGCAGGCAACGATGGGCATGGGGGATCCGGGGAGGGTAGGGGTAGGGGTGTCCTCGTAGAAGTCTCTCGGCAGCAGCTATGCTGTCGGGGATTGTGCCACCGCGCCGCCCTCGGCGCGTGTCGCGATCCGCACCCGGAGATCTGCATGCATCCGCGTTCCCTCGGCCCCCTCCTCCTCCTGGCCCTGGTCGCCTGCACCGGCGACAAGGGGGGCTACACCCTCTACAACACCCCGCCCAGCGTCACGATCTCCACCCCTCCCTCGGGCAGCAGCTTCCTGCAGTACGAGGTCGTCACCTTCGCGGCTCGGGTCGCCGACGACCAGGACGCGCCCCCGGACCTCGACCTGACCTGGTCCAGCAGCATCGACGGTGAGCTGCCGGGTGCGCTGCCCGCCGACGCCGACGGCAACGTCAGCTACAGCACCGCCAACCTCTCCCCGGGCAACCACGTCATCACCCTGATGGCCACGGACAGCGAAGCCGAGGCCGACGCCTCCACGGTCCAGATCACCATCACCGACCAGCCCGAGAACCCCACGGTCAACCTCATCCACCCGGCCAGCGGGGAGTCGGGGCTGGAGGGTGACCCCTTCGAGTTCGTGGTCGAGGTGCACGACAGCTACGATGCGCCCGAGGACCTGCTGCTGACCTTCGAGTCGAGCATCGACGGGGTGTTCTGCACCCCCGTCGCCGACGAAGCCGGCATCGCGAGCTGCACGACCGAGCTGTCGGCCACGCCTTCGGGCACCGATCCGCACCTGCTCACCTTCACCGCCGTCGACAGCGACGGCGACGAGGGCAGCGCCACCGCCTACTTCACCGTCGTGAGCCGCGACGCCTACGACGACGACGGCGACGGATGGAACGAGGTCCAGGGCGACTGCGACGACAGCGACGAGGACATCCACCCGGGGGCCACCGAGCAGCCCAACGGCGTCGACGACGACTGCGACGGTGTCGTCGACAACGGCACCGAGAACTACGACGACGACGGCGACGGCTTCTCCGAAGCCGACGGCGACTGCGACGACACCGACCCCTACACCTACCCCGACGCCCCCGAGACCTACGACGGTGCCGACAACGACTGTGACCGGATCGTCGACGAGGAGACCGCGGCCTACGACGACGACGGCGACGGCTACACCGAGCTGGCCGGCGACTGCGACGATGGCTACGCCCTGACCTTCCCCGGCGCCACCGAGCTGGCCGACGGGCGGGACAACGACTGCAACGGGCTGGTGGACGACGGCACCGAGCTGTACGACGACGACGGCGACGGCTACGCCGAGAGCGAAGGCGACTGCGACGACGACAACGACGACATCCACCCGGGCGCCACCGAGACCTGCGGCGACGGCGTCGACAACGACTGCAACGGCTACGCCGACGAAGAAGGCGCCAGCGGATGCACCGTCTACTACCGGGACTACGACGGCGACGGCTACGGCGACCCGGACCTGTCCGCCTGCCTGTGCAGCGCCTCCGACCCCTACACCAGCCGCTACGACAACGACTGCTACGACTACAACGCCAACGCCAACCCCGCGGCCACCGGCTACTTCACGACGTCACGCGGGGACGGCAGCTACGACTACAACTGTGATGGGAGGGAGTCGGAGTACTACACGGCGAGGGGGGACTGCGACTTCGAACTGCTCGAACTCGACTGCATCCTGACGACCGGGTGGGAGGGCAGCACGCCAGACTGCGGTGACCCCAGCCGATATGTCACCGGCTGCACGACGCTCGACCTCCTGGGCATTCCATACGGTTGCACCAACGACACGTCGACCTACACCCAGGCCTGCCACTGACCGGGCGGCGGGATCCGACCCCCACCGTCAGGGGCAGCGCAGCTCCAGGCCCCAGGCGTTGAGGGTGCCGGTGTCGTCGGGCTGCATGTCCTGGATGAGCAGGGTCCACTCGCCGGTGCCAGTGACCCCGTCGAGCTTGGACAGGGGCACGGCGGCGTCCAGCGTCGCGACGGACTCGTCGCTGCTGTAGGTGCCGACGATGTCGTCGGTGTCGGCGCCGCTGCGGACGTGCAGGGCGTGGGCGTGGCCGTCGGGGGTGATGAGGCTGAGCACGAGGTCGCCGATGTAGGGGTGCGTGATGTCGACGGTGACGGTGGTGCCGTAGACCCGGTCGCAGGGGCCGATGAGGGCGGTGGACTCGACCTGGCCCTCGTCGGGGATCGGCAGCCCGCCCTCGCCCTTGCCGGACTGCGTCGTGCCGGCGTCGGCGTCGTCGCAGTCCTGGTCGATGCCGTCCCAGGGGATCTCGTCGGCGCCCGGGTAGACGCCGCCGTCGGTGTCGTCGCAGTCGCCGTCGGCCTTGCTGTAGCCGTCGCCGTCGACGTCGTCGGGGTTGGCGCCGCCGTCGGCGGAGCCCCCGTCGGCGGCGCCCCCGTCGCTGGGGGTGCCGGAGTCTCCGGCCTGGTCACCGCAGGCAAGCAGCAGGGAGAGCAGGGCGATGGTCACGAGGGGCTCCGTTCAGTGGAGATCGATGTCGACGAGCTGCTGGTCGAAGTCGAGGTCGAAGGGAACGAAGAGCCACCGCACGGCGGCGGTGCCGGTCAGGCCGAGCCGCAAACGGCCGGTGGTCAGCGTGGTCAGCGAGGCGCCGACGGCCATGCCGGGGTCCAGCTCCACCGGCACCACGATCTCCACCGTCTCGCCGACCGGCAGCTTGAGGCCGCCGTACTCGGCGCGCTGGTCGGCGAGGCGGGCCCCGTTGAGCTCCACCTGGAAGTCGAGGTGGCGCAGCCGCACCGACCAGCCACAGGTCCGCTGCACGGCGAGGGCGAGGTCGAAGCGGGCCCTGCCCCCGCCGAGCCGGGCGTTGCGGATCTCGGTGGGCTGCACGGACACGCAATCGTCCGCCACGGCCCCGGGCGAGGACAGCAGCAGCGTGGCGAGCAGCGTGGGCGTCATGGCGGACCTCCGGGGGAACCCTGCCCCGTGGGGCCGCCCGCCGCAACCGAGCCGCCCGCCGCCCCGCCCTCCGCAACCACGTCGGTCACCGCCCGGTAGAGGATCCGCAGGCCCTCGGTCAGGGTGTCGATGCTCACCCGCTCGTCGTCGCCATGCATGGTGGCCAGCTCCTCGGCGGTC
>RFKJ01000303.1 GCA_003694325.1 Deltaproteobacteria bacterium | reverse complement strand
CGTGGTGGTGCTCGACCGGGGCCTGGGCAAATCCCCACAACACCAGCGCGACGATTCCCGCCACCGCCAGGATCCGGCCGAGCTGCCGACCCGGCGACGCCGCCTGGCGAACACTCACCACCGCCAGGGCCACCATCAGCACCGCGCCGAGGATCGCCACGATGATCGGGCCGGTGCTGTGCTCGTAGCTGATGGAGACGCCGACGACGCTGGCCACCGTCGCCACCGCGTATCCGATGGCCAGTCGCCTCCCGATGCTGTCGGCGAACAGCCGCCCGACCACGGCGGGGATCACCAGGAAGCTGAACACCAGCAGCACCCCGACGATGCTGACGATGGCCGTGAGGACCGCGCCGAAGCTCATGTAGAAGACCAGGTCGAGCAGGCCGACCTTCATCCCCCGCGCGGCCGCTCCCTCCGCGTCCATGCTGATCGCCAGGAACTGCCTGCCCAGCACCAGGTGCAGGACACCCACCGCCGCGATGACCCCGGCGGCCGTCGCCACCTCGCTCCACCGCACCCAGACGATGTTGCCGACCAACAGGTGCTGGACCTTCTCCGCCCCGTGGGGATCGCTGGCCAGCTCGATGAGGAGGATGCCCAGGGCGGCACTCACCGCGTAGCAGATGCCGATGATCGCCTCCTGGGGCACCCGCCTCTCGAACTGCCGGAGGCTGGCGAAGGCCACCGCGCCGAACATGGTGAACAACAGGCTGAGGAGCAGGGTGACGGGCTCATCGGCGTCGTGCCCCAGGTACACCGCGTAGGTCGCCCCCAAGGCCGCGATCTGGGCGAGCGCCAGGTCGACGAAGATGACCCCGCGTTGCAGCACGTGCAGCCCGAACCAGCCGAGCGCCGCCACCGTGACCAGGCAGACGACGACCGGCGCCAGCATCCACGTCATGTCGTTCACTGCAGCAACCGATCGACGAGGACGTCGATGAAGGTGAAGTAGTCCGTCGCCTCGGGTACGCCCCCGACATCCCCCGGCACCACCACCACCGTGGCACCGGTGTCAGCGGCCAGCGCCCGGGCGATCCGGTCGTTGTAGTAGCTGGTGATGCCGATGAGCTTGCATCCCCGGGCCTTCATGGCCTGGGCCAGCTCCTGCTTGTGGGCCGCCGAGGGCGACACCCCGGGGCGGTCCTCGATGGTGCCCACCAGTTCCACACCGAACCGGTCGATGAAGTAGGGCCAGCTCTGGTGGTAGAAGACGATCTTCTTGCCCGGCCGGGCCCTCCCCAGCCAGCCCCCCAGGCGGCTGCGCAGCCCCTTGGCATCCAGGAACTCCATGAGCCGCCCCGAGCGCGCCAGCTTCTCCAGGCTGGTTCCACCCATGAAGCCGACGAGGTCGGCGCCGAACAGCCGCTCGTACACCTCCTGGCGGAAGGCCTTCGCCCGCTCGGTGTAGGCAGCGGCGTTGGCCGGATCGACCCGCCCCAGGCCGGCGGCGAGGTTGTCGGCGGCGATGATCGCGTTGAGCGGATCGGTCCAGATGTGCGGGTTGCCGTCCGGGTGGAGATCGCCCTTCGCCCGGGTCAGCTCGGTGGGGACCTCCAGGCGGGGCACGCCCTCCGAGACCCTGACGTAGCCCGCGCCACCCGGCCGGATCGCGGGGTTGCCGGCCCCGTCGAGCAGCCGTTCCGACCACAGCTCGAGGCTCAGCCCGACCTCGGCGTACAGGTCGGCCTTGCTGACCTTGGACATCAAGGCCGGGGTCGGCGACAGGTAGTGCGGATCCTCCGTACCCCGGGCCAGCACGGTGACGTCGGCGTCGGGTGCGAGGCGGGTCGCGATGTCGCCGATCCAGGGCAGGGTGGCGACGACATCGACGGCGTGGGCCGGCAGGGAGATGGTCGCCAGGAGGAGGGAGAGGAGGGGCAGCAGGATGCGGGCGCGGATCATCGGTTCACCCAGTACGGCTCGACGGGGTGGGAACCCCAGACGAAGGTGAGCTGCGCGTTGGCGACGACCTGGTCCAGGTCGGTGGTGGCGCCGGCGCGCAGGCGAAGGAATTCACTCGTGTAGTAGGAGAGGTAGCCGGCATACTGCCAGTCGCCCTCGAGCTGGTCGACGCGCAGCCCGATGTAGAGCGGCCGCGTCGGCTGGAGTTGCAGCGTGCTGGTCCAGCCCATGGGACCCGCCGTGTCCCCCTCGGCGTCCGGGGCATGCACCGCGCGGAAACCCTCAGCGATGAGCACGACGCTGTGCCAGGAGTCCTTGCGCCAGCGCAGCATCAGGTCGGCGCCGTCCTTGCGGTCCCCGGAGAGCCCCGAGCTGCTGACGCCGAGGCCCAGCTCGATCTGGCCGTAGTCGCCGAAGTACTCGGCGCGCCCGAGCCACCCCGGAGCGGCGGTCTCCCGCTCCGGGTCGAACACATCCCCCGAGGTCACCGCGCCGGTCAGGGTGAACGCCACCGACCAGGGGTTCGGCACCCGCCAGTCGACGACGCCGGCGACGTCGGCCATGCCCTCCTCGCCGAGAACCCCGGCGAAGGCCGGCGGTGCATCGGGCCACGGCCAGTCGTGGGCGTGCATGCGGTTGGTGAGCCCGAACGGCAGCTTCTGCTGTCCGATTCGGGCCGACAGGCCCGCCGGGAGGCTGACGAGGTCGATGTAGACCTCCTCGGGGCTCACGCCGAAGCTGGCCGCCTCCCCGTGCCCGTCCGCCTCCCCATCCTCCTCGGCCGCCGCGGCGTCGGGACCGCCGAGTTCCGGCGGCTCCTGTTCCATGGCCACCACGGCGACGGCCTTCGCAAACGGGTCGACGTCCGCCCGGATGTCCATCTCGAAGCTCCGCAGCCAGGGCCCGGAGCCCGGCATGACCCCGCCCCGGTCGACGCCCACCGTGGCGAACAGGTCGCCGAAGGCCGTGATTCGCGGGTTGAAGGCGTTCTTCGAGGAGGGGGCCGCCGAGACCGGCGTGGCCGGCGCCCCACCGACCGCCGGAACGTCATCGCCGAGGAAGGCGGCGATCTCGGCGTCGAGGTCCACGGGGGCGGGTGCCGAGGGGGGCGCCGGCGGGACGGAGCTGTCGTCGCTCTCCGCCGCGGTGTTGGACGTGTCCGGCGTGTCGGGCGTGTCGGGCGTGTCGGGCGTGTCGG
>RFKJ01000302.1 GCA_003694325.1 Deltaproteobacteria bacterium | reverse complement strand
GGACCGGCCGGGTGGGGGTCTGTCCTCTCCGGCGGGGGACCGACGCCTGCCGCGCGGGTGGATCCCACGGCCGGACCCCCTCCTCCGCCATCAGGGCGTCGAGGATTTCGCGGTCATCGGGGTCAGGGGGCACGGGTCGTCACCGGTGGAGCGGGGCGTTCCACGTCCCGCTGTGGAGGGGTTCGGGTGCCGCCACTGCGGCCTGCGCCCGGGCAGCGGGCGGGCAACCGGGGGCGGCCCCGCCCCCGATGTGCGGGGCATCGGGGAGGCGGAGGTCGGCCCGACCCGTCGTCGCAGACCGGGGGTGACAGTCCCAGTGTGGCGCACTCAGGTTCACGGACACAGGTTTGCGGACACAGGTTCACCCAGCATCGCCGACAATGTATCACCTGCACAGAACCGCGGACGCAACGTCGCTGTGTTCCGCCGCCGCCACGGCACCGCCGCCACGACACCGCCGCCACGACACCGCCGCCACGACGCCGCCGCCACGACGCCGCCCCCACGACGCCGCCGCCACGACGCCGCCGCCACGACGTCCCCCATCGCGCGTGGTGGTCCAACGCACCGGAGACCCGGTGCTGGAGCTCGTGTTCCACGGTGATCCCGGCGCGGGCGGCGGCAGGGGCGGCCGGGAGAGTGCAGGGGCGGCCGGGAGAGCGGTCGCTGCCGGCGTCCCCGTCGGGGCTACCGCTCGACCGGAACCTCCACCTCGGCGCCCGGGGGGGCGGTCACCAGTCGCACGCGCTGGCCGATCCGCTGCATGGTCGCGGTCCGCAGGGCGGCCTCGGTGGCCCGGGGGCTGCGGCCGTGTTCCTCGGCGAGCAGCTCGAAGCGATGCACCGCCTGGCGGGCCCGCTCCACCCGCTCGGAGGCCCGCGCCCGCGCCTCCTCGATCCGGGCGGCGGCCTGTCCCCGGGCGTCGGGGATGGTGGTCGAGGCGTAGGCGTCGGCGGCCAGGGCGAGGGTCTGCTGGTCGCCCCGGGCACTGGAGACGTCGTTGAAGGCGTCGACGACCGGCGGCGGCGGTGCCAGCTCGCGGACGTCGACGGAGACGAGGCGGACCCCGGTGTCGATGGTGTCCAGCCGGCTCTGGGCGTCGTCGCGAAGTCGCTGCTGCAGCTCGGCCCGGCCGGTGGTGAGCAGGGAGTCGACGCCCATGGTGGCCACGACGGCGACCGTGGCGGCGTCGACTTCGTAGCGGACCAGGGCCTCGGGGTCCTGCACCCCGGTCACCCACTTCACCGGGTCGGCGACGGTGTACTGGGCGACGAGGGAGATGTCGACGAGGTTGGTGTCCCCGGTGAGCACCCGGCGGCGGTCGAGGCTGAGTCGCTGGACCTCGGTGAGCGGCACGCGGGTGTCGCGCTCGATGGGGCGCGGCAGGCGCAGCCCCAGGCCGGCCGCCTGGACCCGGCGCACCGCCCCGAAGCGGAACACGACCGCCACCTCGTCACTGTCCACCACGATGACACACTCGGCGGCGAGCAGCAGCAGCGCCAGCGCCGCCAGCACCTGCAGCGGGCGGCGCATCATGGGGTCGGCTCCTGCAGGCCGGACAGCAGGGGGCTCTCGCTGTCCAGCACCAGGGTTGCATCCTCGTCGAGGATGGCCTCGGCCGTCTCCAGGCGTCGCAGCAGACGGTAGAGCTGCGGGTCCTTGCGGTAGGCCTCGGCCTGGAGCCGGGCGGCGGCCTGCTCGGCCTTGGCGGTCACCGCCCCGGCCTCCCGCTCGGCGCCGGCCACCAGCTCGGCGGCCTGCCGATCGGCCCGGGCCCGGATGGCCGCCGCCTGCTCCTCCCCCTCGGACCGGTACTTGTTGGCGATCCGGGCCCGCTCGGCCCGCATCCGCCCGTAGATGGACTGCTCGTTCTGCATCGGCAGGCCGAGGTGGCGGACCCGCAGATCCTGGACCTCGACCCCGAAGCGCTCCAACGCCACGGCGGCCACCTGCTCCAGCACGCTGGGCGGCAGCAGCGGGACGGTGGGCTCGCCGTCCTCGACGACGTTGAACAGGTCGTCGTACTGCTGGTGGCCGAGGCCGGCGGCGACGGCGCTGACGACCAGGTCGCTCAGGCGGGCCTCGGCGGTCTCGGCCGTGGCCACCGACTCCAGGAATGTCTGCGGCCGGGCCACGCGCCAGACGACGAAGGCCTCGACCACGAGGTTCTTCTTGTCGGTGGTCAGCATCTCGGTGGGCTCGATGGCCAGCACCCGGGCCCGGCGGTCGAAGCGCAGGACCTGGTGGATCGGCCAGGGTGCGTGGACGTGCAGGCCCGGCTCGGTGACCTCGCGCACCGGAGCGCCGAAGGACGTGACCAGCGCGACCTCCCGGGCGTCGAGCACCCACAGCGAGCTGGCGGCCACGGCGCACACCAGCGCGGCACCCGTGGCGACGAGGGTCGGGGTCTTCATGGGCTGCTCCTGTTCCCGTCGTCGGCGATGTGGACCGGCCGGGCGGGGCTGCCACCGATCCACGTCTGCAGGCGCGGGGAGGACACGGTGATGCGGGCGGGGCCCAGGGCCCCGGCGAGGCGGTCGTGGGCCAGGCCGAAGCGGATCAGCTCCGGTGCCTGGGCGCCGCCCTCGACGATGGCGAGGAAGGTGGCGAACTCGGCGTCGGCGTGCGCCTGGATCCGGGCGGCCTCCCCCTGGGCCTCCTCGATGCGGGCCAGGGCCGCGCCGCGGGTCCGGGGCAGCAGGTCGGCCGCGTAGGCCTCGGCCTGGTTGATGGCCGCCCGCTTCTCCTCCTCCGCCGAGATCACCTCCAGGAAGGCGTCGGTCACCGGGGGGGGCACGGCCGCGGTGGCGATGTGGACCCCGTCGATCCGGACGCCGAGGCCGGCGTGGTCGGCCGCCGCCTGGACCCGCCGGGCGACCTGCTGCTCGAGGGTGGCCCGCCCGGTGGTGAGGACCTCGTCGACCCCGAGGTGGGCGACGGCTTCGACCAGCGCGGCGTGGCCGAGATCGGACAACAGGCCGGCGGGGTCGGTGACCGCGTAGGCGAAGGCCCGGGCGTCGGCCACCCGCCAGTGCAGTCGGGCCTCGACCGACAGCATGGACTGGTCGCCACACAGCAGCGTCGCCCCCTGGTCGACGATGGATTCACTGTGCACGTGCTCGACATCGACGGTGACGACGCGCTCCAGGGGCGGGGGAAGGCGGACGCGCAGTCCGGGGCCGACCGGATCGGGCAGCGGGTAGCCGAGGCGCTCGATCACCGCCTGGTGGCCGGTGGGGACCGGGTGCAGACCGCCGGCGAGGAAGGCGAGCACGGCGGCAGGCAGGGCCCGCCGGGGCCGGCGGATGGCCGTGGCGACGCCGTCCAGGGTGCCCACGCCGGGCAGGCCGGGGATCGGGTTGCGGGTGGGATCGCCCCGGATGGCCCCGAGGACGACGGTGGTGGCGGCCAGGGCGGCGAGCACCGCCCCGAGGCCGGTCACCCAGCGCTCCGCCGGGTGGTCGGCGGCAGCCGGGATCCAGGCCGCGGCCAGGAGCCACAGGCCGAGGGTGACGAGGTGGGCCGGGTCGCGATCGCCGGGGGCCTCTCGCGCGGCGAGGACTCCGTCGGCGAGGGCCAGCCCGGCGAGCAGGGCGGCCAGCACCGGAGACCGGGGCGCGGCGACTCCGACCGCCTGGAGGGTGCCGGCGATGCTGGCGGCGGCCGCCAGCCCGGCGCCGACCCGGAGGACGGGCGCCAGGCGGCCCTCCAGCATGATCGCCGCGGGGCGCAGGCCGAGGCGGAGGAGCCCGACCAGTCCGATCCACGCCACCAGGGTCCCGGCGGCCTGGCCGCTGAGGAGGGACCAGGCGGCCCCGGCGTTGAACACGACCAGGTACAGGACCAGGCGCAGCCCGCGCCAGGGCGAGGAACTCGGATCCATGG
>RFKJ01000301.1 GCA_003694325.1 Deltaproteobacteria bacterium | reverse complement strand
GGCCCGCACCGCCCGGGTGGGCCACGGCGGCGAGCTGCCCGACGCCGATGACCTCGAAGCCTGGTGGCCGGCGGTGGTCGCCATGTCGGGGCTGCAGGCCGAGAACCTCCAGCACATGTACGCCGAGGCCATCTACCGCTCGCTGGAGGAGGGCTTCGCCCGCGGCCCCCTCGGCGTCGCCCCGCGGACCGTCGACTGGGACGAGACCCCCGCCATGCCGCCGCCGCCGGCCTCGCGCTGCGACTACAGCGGGTGCTACCAGTTCGTCCCGGCCCACAGCAGCAACTACAGCGACTACTCCCGCACCGCCTCGGACATCTCCTACGTCATCATCCACACCGTGCAGGGCAGCTACGCCGGCTGCATCTCGTGGTTCCAGGACTCCTCGGCCAACGTCAGCGCCCACTACGTGGTGCGCAGCAGCGACGGGCAGGTCACCCAGATGGTGGCCGAAGAAGACGTCGCCTGGCACGCCGGCAACTGGGACTACAACCTCGCGAGCGTGGGCATCGAGCACGAGGGCTACGTCGACGATCCGGGCACCTGGTACACCGACGCCATGTACGAGGGCTCGGCGGCGCTCACCGCCGACATCATCGCCCGCAACGGCATCCCGGCCAGCCGCAGCTACATCATCGGCCACTACGAGGTGCCCCATTCCACCCATACCGACCCGGGCTCGGGGTGGGACTGGGACCTGTACATGTCGCTCATCACCGGCGGAGAGGTGACCGGCGACATCATCGGCGTCGTCCGCGACACCGACATCTACGACGGCGCCGACCTCATCGGGGCCCGGGTCGAGATCGCCGAGACCGGCGAGACCACCACCGTGGGGGCGGACGGCTACTACCACTTCTACGACGAGCCGCTCGGCACCTACACCATGTGGGCGACGATGGACGGCTACGAGCCGGGGAGCTGTACCAAGACCATCAGCCAGGGGGACAACTGGTGTTCCATCGCCCTGGTCCCGTCGACGGGCGGGGGAGGCGACGGCGGCGCCACCGACGGGGGCGCGGATTCCGGCACCACCGGGGATGCCGGCAGCGGCGACGGCGGGGCGGGCGACGGGGGCGGCGCCCCCACCGGTGACACCGGCAGCGGCGACCCCGGGGACGACCCGCCCCAGCCCTCCGGCGGCCAACCGGGCTCTCCTCCCGGCAGCGCCGTTCCGCTGACCGACGTGCAGGGAGGCTGCGCGGTGGTGCCCGGAAGTGCCGGGCTGGTGCTCGGCCTGCTCGGCCTGCTCGGCGTGGGGCGGCGGCGCCGGGTGTCGTGACGACGCGGTGCCGCTGCGTCCGCGGTCTCCCGGACGCCGAGCGGACCGACGCACACCGCATGGGCAGCGGGGCCCGGTGCCCCGATCCGCTCCGCGATGGCCCGGGTCTGCGGGGAGAGGGACCGCGAGAGGGACTGCGGCGAGAGGGCCTGCGGGGAGAACGCGGCGATGTCCGCGGCAGGTGTCAAGAAAGTGGAACGCCCGAGGCCAGGAGCCCTCGGGCGTCGTTCCGATCCTCCCGGGACACGGCGCCCCGGCGGTTGCGAGGATCTCAGCCGACGAAGGCCTCCAGCGACTGGCAGCGTCGGGTCGTCCGCAGCTTGCGCAGCGCCTTCAGCTCGATCTGGCGGATCCGCTCGCGGGTCAGGTTGAACCGCGAGCCGATCTCCTCCAGGGAGTACTGGGTCGGCTCGCCGATGCCGTAGCGCATGCGGACCACCTTCTCCTCGCGCGGCGTCAGGCTGGCGAGGGCCTGCTCGATCTCGTCGCGCAGGCTGGCGACGTCCAGGTCGGTGTCCGGGCCACCCGCGTCCGGATCGTCGATGAAGTCGCCGACGGTGCTGTCGCTGTCGTCGCTGACTGGCGCATCGAGGCTCATGGGCTCGCGGGTCAGGCGCATCAGCGCTTCAAGCTTGACCGGGTCCAGCTCGAGCCGTTCGGCCACCTCGGCGAGGCTGGGCTCCCGACCCAGCTCCTGGAACAGGGCCTTCTGGGTGTAGTGGACCCGGTTGACGACCTCGAGCTTGTAGATGGGGATCCGGATGGTGCGGATCTGGCTCTCGATGGCGCGGACGATGCTCTGCCGGATCCACCAGGAGGCATAGGTGGAGAACTTGAAGCCGCGGGTGTAGTCGAACTTCTCCACCGCCTTCATCAGGCCGAGGTTGCCTTCCTGGATGAGGTCGGACAGCGGCAGTCCCCGATAGCTGTACTGCTTGGCGATGCTCACGACCAGGCGCAGGTTGGCCGTGATCAGCGCGATCTTCGCCAGCTCGCAGTCGGGTCCGGCTTCACTGACCCGGCGGGCGACCTCGATCTCGTCCTCCCGCGACAGCAACGGGATCTCGCCCATCCTCTTGAGGTAGCGGTTGAGCAGCGGATCGCCGGGTCCGGCGTTGCTGCTCCGAGATCTGCGTGCGGCGAAGCCCATGGTGGTCTCCCTCGAGAATGGCGTCCTGCGCACCCTGGTGTTAAGCAAGGCGCGTGCCAGTCTTGTCCTGTGGTTGCAACAATTCTTCTGCACCGCTTGCAGGTACGGAAAGACCCTGCTTTCTGTGGACATGCGGCGGGGGCTCCGGCTGTCGCGCCGGGACCGGGGGGCCTGTTCCACCTGTGCCAACGCGGTGCAGGTGGGCACCAGAACCGGCACAATGTTCCAGAATCTGTACGCCGGGCCGGGTCGAACGCCCGACCCCTCGTGCCCCGGTCCAACCCCTGAGCCCCGGCGCGCCGTCCCCCTGGTGGCCGGCAGGAGGCAGTCCGCCACTCGCACCTGGCCGTTCGCAGTCGGCGGGCCCTGGCCGCCGCGGCGCGCCCTGCGGTGCGCCGCGCCCGGACCGCGACATCCGGATCGCGCCCCTGGAGTCGGGGAGCGCCGGGACCGGCTCCGCCCGCCCGCCCGCCGACGCGGGGACGAGGCGGCCCCAGCCCGGATATCGGCCCTTGCGGTGCCGCCACGGCTCAATAGGCCAGCGTCCCGGCAGCCTGACGCTGCCGCCGCGCCCTGGAGACGACGACCTTGATCGAATTCCTCGTCAGTGGCGGACCGGTCATGGTCCCCATCGGCCTCGCCAGCATCCTGGCGTTGGCGGCCTTCCTGGAACGGGTGGTGGCCCTGCGACGGGTCCGCGTCGTCCCCCGTGCCTTCGGGCGCGAGGTGGTGGAGCTGCTGCGCCAGGGGCGCCACGGGGACGCGCTGGCCCGCTGCCGCCAGGATGACACCGCGGCGTCGCGGATCGTCGAGACGGCGCTGGAGAACCGGGGGCGCCCCAGGTCGGCGATGAAGGAGCGCCTGGAGGAGGTCGGCCGGAGGGAGGCGGCCGAGCTGGAGCGGATGACGGCGGTCCTGGGCACGGTGGCGGCCATCGCGCCGCTGCTGGGGCTGCTGGGCACGGTCTGGGGCATGATCCTGACCTTCGAGGTGATCCAGGAGCAGGGCGTGGGGGTCGTCAGCTCCCTGGCCGGCGGGATCAGCCAGGCGCTCATCACCACGATGGCCGGCCTGTCGGTGGGGATCCCGGCGCTCATCGCCCACCGGTGGGTCCTCGCCCGGGCCGACGCCCTGGTCCTGGAACTGGAGGATCTCGCGCTGGACTGCCTGGAGCTGCTGTCGGCCGACGAGGGCCCCCAGCCGGACGGGGAGGCCGCGGCATGAATTTCGCCGCGCGCCGGCGGGCGGAGGCGGTGGTCGACGTCACCCCCCTCATCGACATCATCTTTCAGCTCGTGCTGTTCTTCATGGTGTCGACGACCTTCGTGACCACGCCGGGCATCGAGGTGGACCTGCCGAAGTCGTCCGCCGACGTCGTGCTCAAGGACAAGAGCGAGGTCCGGGTGTGGGTGACCGCCGACGGCCAGGTGCTCATCGACGACACGCCGGTGGACTGGGAGGGGCTGCGGCGGGCCTTCGACGAGGCCGTGGAGCGGGACCCCGACAGCCTCGTCATCGTCAAGGCCGACAAGACCGTCGACTACGGGCGGGTCGTCGCGGTCATGGACCTCGCCCGCAGCAAGGGGCTCCACCGCCTGGCCATCGCCACCGAGGCGCCTGCCGCCGGGGGCGGGGGCACCGGGGAGGGGGACGAGGGAAGCGAGTCCGACGCGCCCTGAACCGCGGGCCGGCCCATGCGGCCCGCGATCGAGGGGGGGCGCCGGTGATCAGCGCCGACGCCGTCGCAACGCCAGCAGGCCCAG
>RFKJ01000300.1 GCA_003694325.1 Deltaproteobacteria bacterium | reverse complement strand
GGCCCGCACCGGAGACGGTCCGGGCCCTGGTCGACCACTACCGCCGGGAACGCCGGCCGGCCCCGGACACACCCATCGAGGTCGCCTTCTTCCACGGCGGCATCCCGCCCTCCCCGCTGGTCGCCGCCGCAGCGCCCCACCCCATGCGCCTGTCCTGCTCGCCGGCAGGCCTGACCCGCGACGACGTGGAGATGCTGATCGAGGCCGGGCTGGAGACCATCGAGCTGGAGCTGCTCTCCCTGGACGACGATGTCCTGCGGGCCACCGGTCGCGGCTACGGCCGAGCCGATGCCCTCGCGGTGCTCCGCGGGGTCAAGGAGCTGGGGCTCCGGGTGGGTGTCGTGCTCAGCCCCGGCCTGCCCGGCAGCAGCCACCGGTCGGCGATGCACTCGGCCCGAACCGTCGCCGGCGTCGACGATCCCGGGCTCGCCGCCGACTTCGTCCGCCTGTACCCCGCCCTGGGCCTGGCCGGGTCGGACCTGGCGGCCCGGGCGGTGGACGGGCGATGGCGCCCCATGGACCTGGGCCAGGCCGTCACCACCCTGGCCGCCCAGTGCGACCTGTTGGAGGAGGCGGGCGTGCAGGTCGCCCGCATCGGCCTGCAGCCGGGGGCCGACATCCCGGTCCGGGCGGTGGCCGGCCCGGTCCATCCCAACCTCCGGGCGCTGGTCCAGGGCCGGCGCTTCCGGGTCCGGATGGCCCGGGCGCTCGACGGTGTCCCCCGAGGCAGCCGGGCTCTGCTCCGGGTCCACCCCAAGGACCTCTCCTGGGCCAAGGGGACGGCCAACGAGAACATCCGCGCCCTGCGCGCCCGGCTCGGCCTGCCGGAGATCGAGGTCCGCCCCGATGCCCGGGTCCGGCGGGGCACGGTGATCGCCGGGTGAGGCCCTCCGACGGGACCCCGGCGCCCGCGGGCCGCGACGGCGACGATGCCGGTGGTTAGCCAGGGGGCATGACCCCCACCGGACCCGACGATCGACCCACGGACGGCCTTTCCACCGACGGCCTTCCCACCGAAGACCACCCTACCGACGACCACCGCGCCGGCTTCGTCGGCCTGGTCGGACGTCCCAACGCCGGCAAGAGCACGCTGCTCAACCAGGTGCTCGGCCAGAAGCTGTCCATCGTCTCCGACAAGCCCCAGACGACCCGCAACCGCATCGTGGGGATCCACACGGTCCCCGGGATGCAGGCGGTGCTGGTGGACACCCCGGGGATCCACGCGGCCCGCAGCCGGCTCAACAAGGCCATGGTCCAGGTCGCCACCTCGGCGATCCAGGACGTCGACGCCGTCTGCTGGGTGATCGACCTGGTCCCGGCCACGCGGGCTGCCCGGGCCGGTCGGCCGCCGCTGTCGCCGGCCGAGCAGGACGTGGCCCGGATGATCGCCGAGGCGGAGGTCCCGCACCTCTCGGTCGCCCTCAACAAGGCCGACCTGGTGGGCAAGCCCTGGATCCTCCCGGTCATGGCCGCGGTGCAGGAGCTGCTGCCCCAGGCGGTGATCGTTCCGATCTCGGCACTGCGGGGCGAGGGCGTCCCGGAGCTCGTCGACACCTGGCGCGACCAGCTCCCGGCGGGGCCACCGATGTACCCGGCCGACCAGTTCACCGAGGCGCCCGAGCGGTTCATCGTCGCCGAGCTGATCCGCGAGAAGATCTTCCACCTCACCCAGCAGGAGATCCCCTACGCCACCGCCGTGGAGATCGAGCTGTTCGAGGAGGAGGACGGCGGCGACCGCAGCCGGGTGCACATCATGGCCCGCATCTACGTCGAACGGGACAGCCAGAAGGGCATCGTCATCGGCAAGGGAGGGGCGATGCTCAAGCGCATCGGCACCCTGGCCCGCAAGGAGATCCAGCGCCTCCTCGGCGCCCGGGTCTTTCTCGAGCTGCACGTGTCGGTGCGCAAGCACTGGACCAGCTCGGCACGGGCCCTCAAGGAACTCGGCTACGAGTAGGACATCCCCGTGAAGCCCGTCATCGCCATCGTCGGCCGCCCCAACGTCGGCAAGTCGACCCTGTTCAACCGCCTCCTGGGCCAGCGCCAGGCCCTGGTCGACGACCGGCCGGGGGTCACCCGCGATCGCCACTACGGCGAGACCCGCACCGAGAGTGGCCGGGAGGTCGTGCTCATCGACACCGGCGGCTTCGAGCCGGAACCCGACGACGACCTGTTCCAGACGGTCCGCAGCCAGGCCGAAGCGGCCATCGACGAGGCCGACCTCATCGTGTTCGTCGTCGACCAGCAGGCCGGCCTGACCCCGGCCGACCGGCTGGCCGCCGACATCCTCCGCCGGCGGGCCGGCGACAAGGCCGACCGGGTCGTGCTGGTCGTCAACAAGTGCGACAGCCCCCGGCACGACGCCGAGGCCATGGAGTTCTGGTCGCTGGGCATGCACCCGATGCTGTCCATCTCGGCCGAGCACGGGCGGGGCGTCTGGGAGCTGTGGCAGGAGCTGGAGCAGCGCCTGCCGCCGGAGCCGGCCGACGGCCCGGAGGCCGAGGCGGACGAGGCCGACGAGGGCGAGATCCGCGTCGCGGTCATCGGGCGCCCCAACATCGGCAAGTCGACGCTGATCAACCGGCTGCTGGGCGAGGAGCGGCAGGTCGTCCACGACGCGCCGGGCACCACCATGGATTCCGTGGACAGCCTGCTGGTGCACGAGGGGCGTCGCTATCGGCTGGTCGACACGGCCGGCGTGCGCCGCAAGGCCCGCATCGACGACCGCCTCGAGACCTTCGCCAGCCTGCGGGCCATCCGGACCATCGAGCGGTGCCACGTCTGCCTGTTGATGATCGACGGCGAACGGGGGGTGGCCAACCAGGACGCGCGCCTGGCCGCCCTCGTCGCCGACCGGGGGCGGGCCTGCATCGTGCTGGTCAACCGGTGGGACCTGGTGCGCGCCCACCCCGAGCGCAACGTCCGGGTCGTCGACGACGAGCTCGACGCCCGCCTGCCGCACCTGTCGTGGGCGCCGCGGCTGTACATCTCGGCCCTCACCGGCAAGGGATGCCACCGGATCCTCCCCCTGGTGGACCGGGTCTACGCCGAGTTCGACAAGCGGATCCCCACCGCCCAGGTCAACCGCTTCCTGGAGGACGCGGTGGCGGCGTACAGCCCACCCCAACTGCACCACCACCCGGTGCGCCTCAACTACATGACCCAGACCCGGGTCCGTCCCCCCAGCTTCGTGGTGTGGGCCAACACCCCCGACGGGGTCAAGGCGCCCTACAAGCGCTACCTCGAAAACCGGCTGCGCGACGCCTTCGGCTTCGAGGGCACCCCCATCCGCCTGCAGGTGCGTCGCAAGCGACGGCTGGGAGAGGAAAAGCCACGGTGAACGGCGAGCCGGCCGACCGGCGTCCCGCCGGGGGGGTCCGCGTCCTCGAGGACCGGGTCATCAACCAGATCGCCGCCGGCGAGGTGGTCGAGCGACCGGCGAGCGTCGTCAAGGAGCTGGTGGAGAACGCGCTGGACGCCGGCGCCCGACACCTCCGGATCACCCTGCGGGCCGGGGGGCGGGACCTCGTCCAGGTCGAGGACGACGGGGCGGGCATGAACCGCCAGGACGCGATGCTCTGCGTGGAGCGCCACGCCACGAGCAAGATCCGCGACGCCGCCGACCTCGCGGCGGTCCGGACCCTCGGGTTCCGCGGCGAGGCCCTGCCCAGCATCG
>RFKJ01000299.1 GCA_003694325.1 Deltaproteobacteria bacterium | reverse complement strand
CTGCTGGGCGTCCTGCTGTTGTTGCTGCTGGGCGTCCTGCTGCTGCTGCTGCTGTTGTTGCTGTTGTTGCTGTTGTTGCTGTTGCTGCTGTTGCTGCTGCTGTTGCTGCTGCTGGGCGTCCTGCTGCTGCTGCTGCTGGGCGTCCTGCTGCTGCTGCTGCTGGGCGTCCTGTTGCTGCTGTTGCTGCTGGGCGTCCTGTTGCTGCTGTTGCTGTTGCTGTTGCTGCTGGATCCGCTGGGCGATCTCCTGCTGGACCGCCTCGGCGTTGTGTTGCGCGACGGCGTCCTCGGGATCGAGCTCGAGGGCTTGCTGCCACTGCTGGACGGCTTCCACCAGGCGTCCGGCCTGGTAGGCCGCCAGGGCGGCGTTGTGGCGGGCGCGGCGCTGCTGTTCGGGGTCCACCGCCCGCTCGGCCACCCCCTCGAGGACCCGGGCGGCGCGGTTGTAGTCGCCGGCATCGTAGAGCGCCTTCCCAAGCCGCTCGGCGATGTCGAGGTCGTCGGGGTGCTCCGCCTGCTCGGCCAGCAGCCGCTCCACCTCGGAGGTCGGCGCCGCCTCTGCCGGCGGGATGGCGAGCAGCGCCGGCAGGAGCAGCACGGGCAGCCAGGCCACGGCCCGCCAGCCCCTCCTTCGACCGGCCCGCGGTGCCGACGGGCGGAGGCCGGCGGCCAGCAACAGCAGCCCGAAGGCAATGCCCAGGGGCCACTGGTAGCGCTCCGTCCAGACCTTCTCCCGCCGCTGCCCCAGCTCGGCGGCCTCGAGACCGCCGCGGATCCCGTCGACGTAGAGCGCCTCGATGTCCTGGTCGCCGGCGACGGAGTCGGCATAGGCGCCCGACCCGATGGCCGCGACCTCCTGGAGCGTGTCGCGGTGCAGCCGGGTCAGCACCACCGCCCCGTTCTGATCCTTCTTGAAGCCTCCGCCGGGGAGGGGGATGGGCGCCCCCTCCTCGGTGCCGACGCCCAGGGCGAAGATGTGGATGCCGCGTTCGGCCGCCGCGCGGGCTGCCTCGCGGGCCCTCCCCACCTGGTCCTCGCCGTCGCTGACGATGAGGATGGCCCGGTCACCGGCGCTCACGCCCTCGAGCATGTCGACCGCTACGTCGATGGCTGCGCCGAGATCGCTGCCCTGGGCCCGGAGGGTGCTGGTGTCGCTGTCGCGGACGATGCGCCGGAAGGCATCGACGTCGGCGGTCAGCGGCATCCGGGCGTAGGCGCCCCCGGCGAATTGCACCAGGCCCACCTTGTCGCCGCGCAGCTTGTCGGCGAGGTCGTACAGCTCGCGACGGGCGCGCTCCATGCGCGATGGCTTGACGTCCTCGGCGTCCATCGACCGGGACACGTCCAGGACGACGGCGATGGCCCGCCCCTGGACCGGTCGGGTCTGCCACCGGTAGCCCCACCGCGGCTGGGCGAGGGCCACCAGCGCCAGCCCGGCGGCGACCACCGTCAGGACCAGTCGGAGCCGGTGGATGCGGCGCGCCCGGGGAGCCACCTCGGCGCCGGCGAGGGCGAGGGCCGACAGGGCGCGGAAGCGCCGCCGCAGGGTCCAGGCGACGAACAGCACCAGCGGTGCCAGCAGCCACAGCGCCGGCAGCAGGTCGCCCCGCCCCCACTCGCCCATGGCCTCGGTCATGGCAGCCTCCGCAGCCAGGTCTCGCCGAGGAGGAGCTGCAGCGCCAGCAGCAGCAGGCCGCCGATGAGCCAGCCGTGGTACCGCTCCTCGGTGTGGACGAACTCGCGGGCCTCGGCCGTGCTGCGCTCGAGCTGGTCGATGGTGGCGTAGACGTCGCGCAGCGCCTGGGTGTCATCGGCCCGGAAGTACCGGGCGTTGGTGATGCGGGCGATGGCCTGCAGGGTCTTTTCGTCCAGGTCTCCACCCCGCCCGGTGAAGAAACCGCGGAGCCCCCCGCCGCCGGTCGTGCCGATCCCCACGGTGTACACCCGGATCCCCAGGGCGCGGGCGGCTTCGGCGGCCTCGAGGGGGGGGACCTGGCCGGCGTTGTTCCGCCCGTCGGTGAGCAGGATCATCACCTTGGACGGCGCGTCCAGGTCCTTGAGCCGGGCGCCGGCCACGGCCATGGCGTCGCCGAGGGCGGTGGCTCGTCGACCGGCCACCCCCAGGACGACCTGCCGCAGGATCTCGATGAGGGCGTCGTGGTCCAGGGTGAGCGGGACCTGGGTGAAGGCCTCCTCGCCGAAGACCACGAGACCGATCCGGTCGTTGGGGCGACCGGCCACGAAGTCGGCGATCACCTCCTTGGCGACCTCCAGTCGGGAGGCGGGGCGACCGTTGAGCGTGTAGTCCTCGGCCTCCATGGACCCCGAGGTGTCGAGGACCAGCATGATGTCGATGCCCTCGGAGTCGACGATCCGTTCGCGGTCGACGAGCTGGGGTCGGGCCAGGGCCACGCAGATCAGCACGAGGGCGGCCGAGCCCAGCGCCCGCGGGACCCAGGCCAGCGCGGTGCGTAGCGAGCGCCCCTGGGCGATGGCGGCCACCGATGCGTGGCGCAGCCGCGGCCCGCGGCCCCACCAGGGGACCAGCAGGGCCGGCAGGATGCCCAGCAACCACCACGGAGACGCCCACTCGATCATGGCGCGCCTCCGGTCGGCTCCCCGGCGGGGCCGGGCGCCGCGGGAGCGGAATCGGGGTCCGCCGGCGGGGGGAGGTCGGGGTCCGGCGAGGCCGGACGGGTCGCCTCCAGGACGTGGTCGAAGTCGTCGTCGAGCTGGCGGAAGAACTCCTCGCCCCCCCCTTCCCGGGCGAACTTCAGGCGGTCGGTGGCCGACAGGATGTGGCCGGCGTGGACCCGGGCGGTGGGGCCGACGATCCCCTCCCGCTCCAGCCAGGCCATGATCTCGGGGCCGGTGCGCATGGTGGCGGGCCAGCCGGTGATCGCCTCGAGGTACTCGCGCAGGACCTTGGACAGCGCCAGGGCCTGGGCGTGATCGTCGAGGCCGGCGGTG
>RFKJ01000298.1 GCA_003694325.1 Deltaproteobacteria bacterium | reverse complement strand
TCCCACGTCGTCAGCCGTGGCATGGGCGTCCCAGGTGATCGATGTCGGCACCCAGCCCTGGACCACCGGCCACACTTCGTCAACCGATACCGGAGGTGTCGTGTCGGTCAGCGGGACCACGGTCTCGTCGCAGGGCATGGGGTCGGGCAGCCCGCCGTCGCTGGAGCCTCCACCGTCCGGGCCGGAGCCACCGCCATCGG
Organism: Deltaproteobacteria bacterium; assembly: GCA_003694325.1. GTDB lineage: Bacteria > Myxococcota_A > UBA796 > UBA796 > UBA2385 > J125. The sequence goes on along the minus strand of RFKJ01000298.1, from coordinate 4,662 downwards.
TGGGGGTTCCGGAGTCTGCGTGGCCACCATCCCCGCCGTCCCCACCGGTGGCGGGCGGGGTCGAGGTGCAGGCGAGCAGGTGGGCCGCAACGATGGCGACGAGCATGACGGCTCCTCTGTCGATATCCAGCATACCCGGGATTGGGGCCAAGGTGTTCACTTTCGCCGCACGGCCCGCGGCTCGAGCCGCGCCCCTGCCCACGGCTGCCGCCCGCGCCATGCTCCGCCGATTCCAGGCAAGGCCGCCGCCGGCGCAGGACACCGCGATGCCGCCAGGCCCCGACTGGACCCCACTCGCCGGCAGAACCTGCACCCCGACACCTGCACCCTGACACCACCCCGACACCTGCACCACCCGGGGTATCGCGCCGGAGGTGCCGGTGGCCACGCCGGTCACAGACCCCGCGCCAGCAACGCCGCCGTGTTCCGGCGGGTAATGGCCATGATCGTGCCCTGGGGGTTCACGCCGGGGCTGGTCGGCAGGATGCTGGCATCGTGAACAGAGACATTGTCGAAGCCGTGCAGGCGGCCGTAGCTGTCCACCGCACAGCGCCTGCGGTCTTCGCCCATGGGCAGGCTGCTGAACAGGTGGATGGTGCTGACGGCGACCGCCGTGCCATGGGGGAGCTGCAACAGGCGGTCGAGGTCGGCAACACTGCGCAGCGGGGGCTGACCCTCTACCGGGGAATACAGTTCCCGGGCTCCGGCTTCGAACAGCAGCCGGCCGAGATGGGACAGCCCCTCGCCCATGGCGGCCATGTCGGCGTCGGTCAGTTCGTAGCGGACCAGCGGCTCTCCGAGCACCGGCAGCGCGCGAACCGTGCCGTGGCCCTCCCCCTGAACCGCGACGTAGAAGACCGCGACCTGCTCCCACTGTTCCATGATCCGCCTGCGATCCGGCACCTCTCGCCCCAACCACATGGCGATATGGGGCAGCGAGCTGTGGGAACATCCCAGGGTGATCCTCGGCTTGAACTGGGAGACCTGCTGAACGGGGACACCGAAGGCCGGGTCGTTGACCCGGGCGTCGAAGCGGGCGGCGATGCGGATCATCGGGTGGAGCCGGAGACTGTCTCCGACATTTCGCTTGATCCCGGACCGTCGCAGGAGCAGAGGCGTCTGGACCGCGCCGCCGGCCACCACGAGGTGACGGAAACGGATGCGCCCGCGGATGGTGCCCCGGGTCAGCGCGTGGGCCTCGGTCGCCCGCCGGCCGTCATGGAGGATGCGCACGACCCGGGTGTCGGCCTCGAGGCGCGCACCCGCCGCCCGGGCCCGCGGCACCATGGTCTCGGACATGGAGCGTCGCCGCCCTCGGGGCCCGTCCTCGGGGCCGTAGCGCCAGAAGCGCGGGATCTGCTCGTGCCTCCAGCCGAGCTTGTCGGCCCCCTCGATGATCTTCTGCGAGGAGGGGGCCAGGCCGTCGGCCCGGGGACCCACCGACAGCTCGGCCTCGATGTCCTCGAAGTGGGGGCGAAGCCTGTCGAGATCGAAGTCCTCGATGTGGAACTCGCGTCGCCAGCGGTCCAGGGTCTCGGCGTGGGGGCGATGGTAGAGCCCGGCATTGATCTCGCTGGCGCCCCCGACACAGCGCCCCTCGATGTAGGTGATCCCCGTGCGCCCGAGCGTCGTGTTGAGTCCGCCGTTGCGGTACTTCTGCTCCATCTCGTCGAGGCTGTAGTTCGGGGCGCTGTCGATGCGCAGATCGGGCCCCTCCTCGACGACCAGCACGTCGTGGCCCGCTTCCGCGAGAAGCGCCGCCGTCGTCGCGCCACCGGGGCCGGAGCCGACGACCAGGATCTCGCAGTCCAGGGTGCGCACGGAGGACTCCTGCAGCGTCGGGGGCGGCGATCGTAGCCTCCCGGGCGCCCGGGCACAGCCCCGGGGCCGCGGCACCTGGAACCAAGAAGTGACGTTTGTGCCCGTCCCAGGCGGGTAGCCTTCTTCCATGATCGCCGTCCTGCTGCTCGTCGCCTGCACGACCAAGACCACCCCCGACACCGGTGACACCGCGGCCCCCGGAGGCTGTGTGCCCCGCGAGGAGGTGCCCTACGACGGCATCGACGGCGACTGCGACGGCGCCGACGACTACGACGTGGACGGCGACGGCTTCGTCCCCGACGAGTACGTCGGGCTGCCCACCGCGGGCGTGGCGGGCAGCGGCAGCCTGCCAGGGGGCGACTGCGACGATGGCGATGCGCGGATCCACCCCGGCGCCACCGAGGTGTGCAACGACGTCGACGACGACTGCGACGGGGCGGTGGACGACGACGCCACCGACGCGCCGGCCTGGGTCATCGACGCCGACGGCGACGGCTACGCCGGCGACACCGAGGTCCGGGCCTGCGACCCGCCGGCCAGCTTCACGGCGACCGGGGGCGATTGCGACGACGCCGCTGCCGCGGTGTTCCCAGGCGCCGACGAGCTGTGCAACGACATCGACGACGACTGCGACGGCGACATCGACGAAGACCCCGTCGACGGTACGGAATGGATCATCGACCCCGATGGCGACGGATACGGCGCCGACGGCGCCACCACCGTCGTGCGCTGCGCCGAGCCCGACGGCTTCTGGACGACGGTCACGGGGGACTGCGACGGCGCCGACCCGGAGGTCCACCCCGGAGCCTCGGAGACCTGCAATGGCGTCGACGACGACTGCGACGGCGACATCGACGAAGACGGCGAGGTGGTCGACGGGCTGACCTGGGTCACCGACAACGACCACGACGGCTACGGCAGCATCGACGGCACCGCGGTGGTCGCCTGCAGCGCCCCGGAACCCACCGGCTGGGCGCTGGAGGGCGGGGACTGCGACGACGCCCACAGCGCGGTCCACCCGGGGGCCACCGAGGTGTGCAACGGCATCGACGACGACTGCGACGACGTCATCGACGCCGACGCCGTCGATCTCCTGACCGCCTGGGAGGACGCCGATGGCGACGGCTTTGGCGTCGACGGGACCGAGACCCTGGTCTGCGAGCGCAGCCCCACCCAGGCCGACCAGGGAGGCGACTGCGACGACGGCAACCCCGACGTCAACCCCGACGCCGCCGAGATCTGCAACGGCGTCGACGATGACTGCGATGACGCCGTGGACGTCGGAGCGGTCGATGCCACCGGGGTGTACGACGACCTCGACGGAGACGGCTTCGGTGATCCCGCCTCCTACGACGAGGTCTGCACGGTCGAAAGCTGGCAGGTAGAAATCGGCGGCGACTGCGACGACACCGATGCCGACGTCAACCCCGACGCCACCGAGGTCTGCAACGACATCGACGATGACTGCGACGACATCATCGACACCGATGCCGTGGATCGCATCGAGGCCTGGGACGACATCGACGGCGACGGGTTCGGTGACCCGGCCACCTACGCGCTGGTCTGCGAGCGCTCATCGATCCAGGTGGACGACGACACCGACTGCGACGATGGCAACCCCGATGTCAACCCCGCCGCCATCGAGGTCTGCAACGGCATCGACGATGACTGCGACGACGTCGTCGACCCGGTGTTCTACAGCAGCGACCTGTCCACCGACCCCTCCGCCGACCTGCAGATCAACGGGGACGCCGACTGGCGGGACGGCATGGTCCGCCTCACCGACAAGCACGACGACGAGTCGGGCAGCGCCTTCCTCATCGACGCAGTCCCCGGGGACCGTTGGCTGGTGAGCTTCCAGGCGAGGATCTGGAACAAGGACTCGGTGGGGGCCGACGGCATGACCTTCGCCTTCCTGGACGAGAGCGTCCCCGACACCTGGGTGACCACCGGCTCGGGGCAGTACCTGGGAGTCGGCGGAGCGACCGGCTGGGCCATCGAGCTGGACACCTATGACAACGGCGACGCAGCCGGTGACCCGGACTCCGAGCACGTCTCGCTGATGCGCACCGACGACTGGACCCCGCTGGCCACCGAAGCCGATCCACCCGACCTCGACGGCGGTGACTGGTACCTCGTCGAGGTGCTCTACGACGACACGGCGGTGCAGGCCTGGGTGGACGGCACCCTGGTCATCGACAGCACCATCGACGGGTCCATCCCCGACTGGTGGCGGCTGGGATGGACCGCAGCGACGGGCGGCTCCCACGAACGCCACGGCGTCGACGACCTGTGGGTCGGCTGCCCGGAGTAGCCCCCCCGGCCGGGCACGAGCCGGGCGCCGTTCACCGACCGGCGCCGCTCGTGCCGAGCTCCCGTTCCTCGACCACCGCCCAGAAGGCGAAGGTCCCCATCTTGTCGTAGAACTGGGCCCAGCTCGCCAGCGGCCCCGGCAGCCGGCGCCACTCCTCCAGGCGCGCCCGCCGGTCCGCGGCCGCCTGCCGGGTGTAGGGCACACCGCCCCGCACCGCGCTCCATGCCTCGAACCCCAGCGTCAGGACGGTCATGCCCGCGGAAAGGTGCGGGGCCATCCCCCCGATGCGCCGCAACAGGACCTCGGTCGCATCGTCCACGAAGCGTTCCCCATCGTGTTCGTCAGCCACGACGTCCCGCACGAGCTGGGCAACCGTGGGGCGGAGGTGCTCCTTGAGGGCGGTACGGAGGAGTCCGGGCAGGGTGGCGGGCACTGGTAGACCTCCTACCAACCAGGTGTAGCCGGAGCACACCCGGCGGGTAGGAGGCCCCCTTTCGATCCGTGCGTGCAGTTTTCCCGCACACGGC
>RFKJ01000297.1 GCA_003694325.1 Deltaproteobacteria bacterium | reverse complement strand
GCCGTGTGCGGGAAAACTGCACGCACGGATCGAAAGGGGGCCTCCTACCCGCCGGGTGTGCTCCGGCTACACCTGGTTGGTAGGAGGTCTACCAGTGCCGTTCCTCCTCGCCCTGGTCGTCGCCGGCTGCGCCCCCTGCGGCACCTACCGCTTCACCTCCGCCGATGGGGTCGTCGATGCCGCCGTCGAGGAGTGCGGCCCGCTGACCGGGAGCTTCGGGGACGACCTGGGCGGTCGCATCCGCCTGGAACTCGTACCCGCCGCCCGCGACTCCGCCACGGATGTCGCCCTGCTCGACCTGGCCCCCGAGATCCTGGTCGAGTTCTCCTCCACCGCCCTCCTCCCCGACACCACCACCACGGTCCCGGACCTGTCCGGGACGGCGAGCGCCTTCATCGCCGCGGAGGGCCGACGGGTCGTCGCCAACCTCGCCTCCGGGGAGATCACGGCCCATCGCCAGGCCGGCACCAGCCTCGTGGGGGAGCCGCGCTGGGAGCTGAGCTGGTCCCTGCACTTCGAGGGCGACGCGCTCACCGTCGACGCCGACGGCAGCGACCGGGTGGACCTGGTGACCGACGCGATCCCCGTCGACGGGTGGGCCGTTCAGGGGGACGCCGTCAGCCCCAGGTCGCGGGCCATGGCGATGAGTCGATCCCGCTGATCCAGCCGCCCGCGGCTGGCCCACACCGCCGCCGCCCGGATGAAGTCCCCCCGTGCCCCGTCATGGTCGTCGGCCATCAGGCGGAGCTGCGCCCGCATCTCGCAGATGCGGGCCTCGCGGGCCGTCCCTTCGGCGTGGGGAGCGAGGTGTAGCAGGGCCTGGTCGAGGTCCTCGACGGCTCCCCCCAGGTCGTGGAGGGCCGCCCGGGTGGCCGCCCGGTGCCAGTGGGCATCACTCCACCCGGGCCGACGGGCGAGGGCCTCCCCGAAGGCGCGCTCGGCCCGCTCGAAGTCGCGGAGCCCGGCGCGGGCCCGACCCATGGCCAGCCAGCCCGCCGGGTCCTCGGGGTGCATCGCGATGTGGGCCAGGGCATCGGCCAGGCCCGCGGCGAAGTCCCCCCGCTGCAGGTGGAGCAGGCCTCGGAGCAGGGCCGCGGTGGATTCGCCCTGGCGACAGGTGGGATCGGCGCGCAGCAGCGCGTCCAGCGCGGCGACGGCGTCGTCGACGGCCCCCGCCGCGATCTGCTCCAGCACGCGCTGCAGGGTCGCTTCCTCGTGCTCCGGCCCCTTCATGGCGTCTCCCTCGACGGTCCTCGACAGCCGCCCCCCCTATCCAGCCCCGACCGCCGTCGGGCCGACCCCGCTACATCCTGGCGAGCGCCGTCCGCATCCGCTGCCCCTCGTCGTCCAGGACCCGCACGACGTCCCCCAGCGCGATGCCCAGCGCCGACAGCGGCAGCATCGGCCGACCGGCGGCCGCCGCCCGGATCAGGTGGCTGACCCCATCGGCCTGCAGCTCCAGCTCGTCGATGGCCCGGATCATCGCCTCGAGGTCCCCGTCGTCGATCTCGGGGTGGGGCAGGAACCGCTCGCCCCGGTCCCGACCCAGGCGTTCCCGCCGATGGAGGTAGTCGGCCAGGGAGTCGGTGAACCGCAGCCAGGAGACGAGGAGCGCCTTGGGGATTGGCGCGGTGGCCACCAGCCGCCGGAGCCGGCCGGGCGACGGCAGGGCCGGGTGCCCGCCGTACGCGGCGTCGTGGAGGGCGTCGTGGAGGGCGTCGCCGGGGTCCTCGCCGGTGGCCGCGCCACCGACGGCTGCAAACCCCGCCGTGCCGCCGCCCCAAGCGGGCCGGTTTCCGAACCACGACGACGAGGGCTGGGGATCGGAGTGATCGTGCATCGAGACCTCGCGATTCCGGGGAGGAGGACGACGGTCACCGGCCCGTCGGGAGGCAGGCCGGTGGTTCTCCCCCCCGACGGATGCATGCCACGTGCCAGGGCGAAGGTTCGCGCCCCCGGGGCCTTCTCGGGCCGGGCCCCGACCCGGACGTTTCTCCGTGGGACGGCCCCGGTTCGCTATGAAACGCCAGCGAGCCCCGTCACCCGATCCCGCAGCGCGGCGACCAGCGCTCGGCCCTGCTCCAACCGAGCCTGCCAGGGGGCCACCGCTTCGGGCAACGAGTCGGCGACCCCGTCGAGGAGGGCCGCGTTGCGGGCCAGCTCGGCGTCCAGCGCGTCGAGGACCACCGGCACCACGTCGTAGTGCGCCGCCGCCGCCAGCACCCCCTCCAACACCTGCCAGCGCTTGCCGAACCCCCCGGGAAGGTCGTGGCGCCGCCCGATCCGCCGGATGGCCGCCTGGCTGAGGAAGGCCCCGGTCAACGCCGGCGTGCACAGGCGGCGCGCGATGCGGCCCAGGCCCGTCGATTCGTCGTCGAGCAGCCCGGGCTCGAGGGGCGGCAGGGACCAGGCGGCCGCTTCCCCCGGCAGGCCGGTCCGCCAGTCGATGACCAGCTCCAGGAGCAGCTCCGCGCTCCATCCGTACAGGGACTCCCCACCCCGCAGCTCCAGCCCCTGCACCGCGGCGACGAAGGCCGGCAGCCACCGCAGCAGGTGCTGGTCGAGGACCGCCCGCTGCTCGGCCTGGACGTGGGCGACATCCGCCCCGTCGGCGAGCCCCTCGGCCTCCGCCCCGCAGAGCCAGGCCAGCAGCCGCAGCTCCTCGGCCAGGTGGTCCGCCTCGAGCTCCCGCGGCGGGCCCAGGCCGACGGAGGACCGCCGGTCCCGGAGCGCGGCCGCCGCATCGCCGCCGAGCAG
>RFKJ01000296.1 GCA_003694325.1 Deltaproteobacteria bacterium | reverse complement strand
TGGGCCCCCCTCCTATCGGGGTGGCCCCGTTCGAGGTGTGCGGGCAGCCACCCGGCCGGTTCGGATCGGCGGGCGTTCCCGCTTCCCGACCCCTCCCGGGCCCCGATGTCCCTCTCGACGGGTCGCACCGCCGGCTGCGTCCCCCGCCGCTGTGCGTCGAACCGCCCCACGGTCCGCCCAGAAGCCGGTGGGATCCCTGGTAGCATGGCCCTCCTCGCCCGTCCCCCTCGACCCCGGGAGTCGTTCGTGCTGCCATCCCTGCTCGCGCTCAGCCTGCCGTCCCTGGCCGCCACCCTGACCGTCGCCGACGACGGCAGCGCCTCCTACACCAGCATCCAGGACGCCATCGACGACGCCACGACCGGCGACACCATCACCGTGGCGGCCGGCACCTACACCGAGTGCATCGACACGGGGGGCAAGGACCTCGTCATCGAGGGTGCCGGCGCCGATGACGTCACCATCAACGGGATGGGCACCTGCACCAACGCCGTGACCATCGCCCTCGGCGAGACGGTGCAGATCTCGGGCATCGAGGTCCGCAACGGCAGCGGTCGCGCGATCTACGTCGAGGACAGCATCCTGGAGCTGGTCGACGCCCAGGTTCGCAGCAGCGGGACGATCTCGTCGAGCGCCGGGATCCGGGGCGGCGGGCTGGCCGTGGTCGGCGGCATCGGCATCCTGTCGGGGGTGGAGCTGGACGGAAACTCCGGGTACTACGGCGGCAACGTGTACGTCGGCGACGGCGGCAGCCTGTCGGTGACCGACTCCACCATCAGCAACGGGCAGGCGTACTATGGCGCCGGCCTGTTCCTGGACGACGATGGGGACGAGGTCGAGCTGAGCATCGACGACAGCCGGGTCGAGACCAACCAGGCCTGGTACGGCGGCTCCGGCCTGCAGGCCGCCGGCACGGCGACCGTCACCAGCAACCAGACCACCTGGTACGCCAACGGCTACGTCTCCAGCGAGGGCGGTGCCGTGTCGCTGCTCGACGGCGCCACCTTCACCAGCACCGACGACAGCTTCCGCGACAACGGCATGGCCGACTCCACCTACGTCTTCGGCGGGGCCATCTACGGCACCGGGACCGACATCCACGTCGAGGGCAGCAGCTTCTCGGGCAACGCCGGCTACTACGGCGGGGCTATCTACGTCACCGGTGACAGCAGCCTGTCGACGACCGACGCCAGCTTCCTGGAGAACACGGCGGTCGCCGGCGGCGCGGTGTCGGTGCTCGACGGCTCGACGTGGACCGACGACGGGTCCTCCTTCTCCGAGAACACGTCCTCGTCGAGTGGAGGCGCGGTCCTGGCCGGTTCCGAGGCGATGCTCTCCCTGTCCGACACCTGGTTCACCGGCAACGACGCGGTCACCTACGGAGGGGCGCTCTACGTCACGTCGACCTCCGGCCTGACCCTCGACGGTGCGGTCCTCGACAGCAACACGGCCGGCTACGACGGCGGCGCCATCGAGCTGTACTACCTGCAGTCGACGACCACGATCTCCGGGTCCGAGTTCACCGACAACAGCGCCGGCGGCAGGGGCGGCGGGATCTGTTCGTACTACTATTCCGACCTCGACATCTCCTCGACCCGCTTCGAGGGCAACAGCGCGGGCTCCTATGGCGGGGGCGTATACCTGTACCCCTACGCCTCCCTCTCCGCCTCCGACAGCAGCTTCGTGGGCAACAGCGCCGCCAACACGGGCGGCGGCCTGTACGCCAACGCGTCGTCTTGGAGCTACGAAGTCGCGCTGGCCGACACCGAGTTCGACGGAAACAGCGCGACCAGCGGGGCGGGGGCCTATGTCGGCATCTTCGGCACCGTGACGCTCGACGGCGCGCGGTTCTCCGACAACGAGGCGACCGACCATGGCGGGGGCCTCTACCTGTACTACAACGACACCGTCGATATCGCCCACTCCTGGTTTGTGGCAACACCGCCGCCCGGGGTGGCGGCGTCTACGACAACTACCAGTCCAATGGCAGCGCCTGGACCAACAACGCCTTCGTCGAGAACACCGCCAGCGACCGGGGCGGTGGGATGTACGCCTACGCCGACTACGACCTGTGGCTCCTCAACAACGACTTCCTCGGCAACAGCGCGGGATACGGCGGCGGACTGTACGCCTTGTATGCCTACCCGACCTTCACCAACAACCTCGTCGCCTGGACGGTGGACGGGGCGGCCGTGTACGCCGCCGACAGCTACAGCGGGTCCTACTACGCGACCGTCACCTACAACGACTGGTGGGAGAACACCGGCGGCGACGCCGGCGGCTACTTCACCTTCCTCACCGACAGCGACGGCAACATCGCCGAAGATCCGGACCTGACGGCAATCAGCCTGGACGGAGATTGCAGCAACGACGACCTCGTTCCCTCGGTGGGCTCACCGCTCATCGACGCCGGCGACCCCAAGATCCTCGATCCGTCGGGTGACCGCAGCGACATCGGCATCTACGGCGGGCCGGACAGCCTGGTCCAGGACGCCGACGCCGACGGCTGGTACGACACCGTCGACTGCGACGACGCCGACGCCACCATCAACCCCGGCGCGACCGAGGTCTGCGACGACGTCGACAACGACTGCGACGACGCCGTCGACGAGGCGGGCGCCGTCGGAGAGACGACCTTCTACGAGGATGCCGACGGGGACGGCTACGGCAACCCCGACAGCACCACGCTGGCCTGCGAGGGCTCCGCGCGGTGGGTCGACGACGCCTCCGACTGCGACGACACCGACGGCGACGTCCACCCCGGAGCGACCGAGATCGCCTATGACGGCATCGACAACGACTGCACCGACGGCGACCTGACGGACGTCGACGGCGACGGGGAGGACAGCGAAGCGGTGGGTGGCGGCGACTGCGACGACGCCGACCCCGCAATCCACTCCGGCGCCACCGAGACCTGGTACGACGGCGTCGACCAGGACTGCAGCGGAGGAAGCGACTACGACGCCGACGCCGATGGCGACGACAGCGACGCCTACGGCGGCGGTGACTGCGACGACGCCGACCCCGCAATCCACTCCGGCGCCACCGAGACCTGGTACGACGGCGTCGACCAGGACTGCAGCGGAG
>RFKJ01000027.1 GCA_003694325.1 Deltaproteobacteria bacterium | reverse complement strand
GGATCTGGTCGCCGTCCAGGCGGATCACCAGGTCCCGAGCGCCGATCTGGTCGGGATCCCAGCGGACCTCTCCCCCCGTCAGCGCCGCGCCGTCGCCCAGGGACAGGCGCACGTCGAAGGCGTCCTGCTCGGTGAGCACGGCGGCGGACCAGACGCCATCGCCGGCGGTGACGTCGGGCGGGTTGCCGTCGTCCAGCAGGGTCAGCTCGATGGGGTCGCCGGCCTCGGGGGTCAGCGTGACGACCACCGGCGAATCGACGGCGGCGCCGCCGGTCTCCAGCCGGACCAGGACGCCCTTGTCGGAGTCGGCGATGGCGGCCGGGGAGGAGGCGAGGAGGCCCGCCAGGCAGAGGCCCGCGGACCGGCCGATGTGGCTGCGACGGAGATGCGACATGGAGCGGAACCTACCACGGCCCGGCGTCCCGGCGGGCGGCCCGGCGACGAGGAGCGCGCCCGCGGGCTTCGACCGGACCGCCCGGTGATACCCTGGGGCGGTGGGCATCATCCGACGAACGTGGATCCGCCTCGCGGGCGCCTGGGCCTGGCGCCGTCCGAACGGGCCGGTGCGGCTGATGGCCGCCTTCTCCCAGGCGGAGCGGGGCAGCTCCTACGACGTCATCGCCGCCCTCGAGCGGACCGAGCGGCGCGACCTGCGCCGCACCTACCTGTTCCACGCCCTCGACGAGTCCCGCCACGCCCGGATCTTCCGCCGGCGCGTCCAGGCCCTGGGACGGCAGGATCGGGCCGAGGCCGCCCTGGTCGATGCCGGGTCGCTCCGGGCCACCGGCATCATCGGGGAGGCCCCCCTGTTCGAGCAGATGGGCGAGCTGGAGTTCCTCGCCTTCGTCTACGTCGTCGAGTCCCTGGCCCTCGAACAGTTCCAGGTCTACTGCGACCACGGCATGCCCGACCCGGACACCATCGCCGCCCTGCGGGCCATCGCCGACGACGAGAAGTTCCACATCTCCTACAGTCGGCGCGAGCTGGAGAAGTACCGGGCGGCCGGCCGGGGGGCCGAGGTCCGCGCCGCCCTGTTCCGGGTCCGGGCCCGCCGGATCTGGCAGGCCTGGTTGCGGCTCTCCCGCCGGCTGGGCGACGCGGTGAGCACCCTGTGGTTGTGGGCGCTGTACCTGGTCTGCGTGGCGCCGTTCCGGCCGCTGGCCCGGGTGGAGGGCGGCGGCTGGCGGACCCGGGACGCCGACCCACGCCCCATCGCGGAATTCGCCCGGGCCCAGGCCTGAGCGCCCGATGGCCGCCGTCCTCGGGATCTCCGCCCTGTACCACGACGCCGCGGCGGCGCTGATCGTCGACGGCGAGGTCGTCGCCGCCATCCAGGAGGAGCGGTTCACCCGCATCAAGCACGACCCCTCGCTGCCGGTGCGGGCGACCCGGTGGTGCCTGGCGCAGGCCGGGATCGGTCCCGACGACCTCGACCACGTGGTCTTCTACGAGAAGCCTCTGCGCAAGTTCGAGCGCATCCTCCACCACACCGTGGCCGCCTTCCCGCGGGGGATCCGGGGCTTTCCCCGGACCATGCGGGTGTGGCTGGGCGACAAGCTGTGGACCCGCACCCTGCTGGCCCGGGAGCTGCGCATCCCGGCCGACCGGATCCTGTTCTCGGAGCATCACCTCTCCCACGCCGCCAGCGCCCTGCTGTGCAGCCCCCACCGCGACGCCGCGGTGCTCACCATCGACGGGGTGGGCGAGCACGCCACCACCGCCCTGTGGCGGGGCTCGGCGGCGGCCCCGTTCATCGAGCCGGTGGCCGAGATCCCCTTTCCGCACTCGCTCGGGCTGTTCTACTCGGCGATGACCGCCTACCTGGGCTTCGCCGTCAACGAGGGCGAGTACAAGGTCATGGGCATGGCCGCCTACGGGCAGCCCCGGTACCGCGACCGGATCGACCGGCTGCTGCGCCGGGACGGCCGGGGGGGCTACGAACTCGACCTCGACTACTTCTGCTTCCACTGGCACCCCGACCGCAGCTACACCGACAAGCTGGTGGACCTGCTCGGGCCGCCTCGCTTCCCCGGCACCCCCTTCGTGCCGGAGGGCGTCGACCCCGACGCTCCCGCCGACCTGGTGGCCGACAGCCAGCGCTACGCCGACATCGCCGCCAGCGTCCAGGCGGCCCTCGAAGATGCCGTCGTCGATCTCGCCCGCTACGCCCGCCAGCGGATCGACGCGCCGGCCCTGTGCCTGGCCGGCGGGGTCGCCCTCAACTCGGTGGCCAACCATCGGCTCGCCGGGGAGGGGATCTTCGACCACCTGTGGATCCAGCCGGCGGCCGGTGATGCCGGCGGTGCGCTGGGGGCGGCGTTGTGGGCCTGGCACTGCGTGCTGGGCCACGACCGGGGCCCAGGGCTGGTCCGCTACGACCTCGGCCGCGACTTTGACCGGCCCGGGACCGCGGAGCTGCTCGGCGACCTGCAGCTCCCCTTCGAAGACGTGTTGGAGGACGCCTCGGAGTCAGGGCTCGCCGAGCGGGTGGCCGAGGACCTGGCCGAGGGCCGGGTGATCGGCTGGTTCGACGGTCGGTGCGAGTACGGGCCCCGGGCCCTGGGCCATCGCTCGATCCTCGCCGACCCCCGCAGCGCCGCGATGAAGGACCGGGTCAATGCCCGCATCAAGTACCGGGAGCGGTTCCGGCCCTTCGCCCCCTCCATCCTCGACGCGCAGCTCGACGAATGGGTCGAGCTGGCGCCGGCGGCCCGGGACCCGGCCCGGTACATGCTGGCCACCCCGACGGTGCGGGCCGACCGGCGGCAGCAGGCCGCCGCGGTGGTCCACGTCGACGGCAGCAGCCGGGTCCAGGCGGTGCGGGCCGAGGATCACCCGCGCTACCACGCGGTCATCTCGGCCTTCGCCGCCCGGACCGGGGTGCCGATGGTGCTCAACACCAGCTTCAACCTCAAGGGCGACCCGATGGTGTCCAGTCCGGCCCAGGCTGTGGCAACATTCCTCGGCACCGACCTGGACGCGCTCTACGTGGATGGCTTCCGGGTCGGCAGGAGCAAACGATGACCGACCCGCGGCCCGGCACCGACACCCCCCAGACCCGCGGCCCGGGGCGGGTCGAGACCGCCCTGCTGCGGCTGGGCACCGTCGGCGAGCTGATGGCCCTGTTCCTCCGCGGAGGCCGCTGGTGGATGATGCCGCTGGTCGTCGTCCTGGTGCTGGTCAGCGCCGTGCTGCTGTTCCTGCAGAGCATCCACTACATCGCGCCCTTCGTGTACGCGGTGATCTGAACGCTCCGCCGGGCCACGGCCCGGGGCCCGCCGCGATGCACCGCGCGGTCGGCGGCCCGATTCACTGCCCGGCCTGCTGCGGGCTCACTGCATGGCGCGCATCGCAAACCCCTGCTCCGGGACGGCCGCGTAGGCCACCTGCCCGTCGGGGCTGATCCCCAGGCCGAGCTGGTTGTTGATCGGGCCGAGGGTCACCTGCAGCGACCCGCTCCAGTCGGCCCAGCTCTCGCCCCGGTCGTCGCTGCGCCGAACGCCGAGGTCGGTGGCGATGGCCAGCACCGTGTCGCCGTGGCAGGCCACGCTCTTGACCCCGTCGGCGCTGTCCAGCACCACTTCCCAGGTCTCGCCGCGGTCGGTGCTGCGCAGCGCCCCGAGATCGGTCGCCGCGTAGAGGGTGTCGGCGCACTCGGCGATGATCTCGATGCTGGGAGCGGGCTGGTCGACGGGTTCCCAGGTCTGGCCGCCATCGGTGGACCGGAACATGCCGTCGCCCTGGCCCCCCTTGTGGATCACGCCCTCTCCGGCCGGGAAGGTGCCGAGGAGCACGATGTCGGGGTCGGCGGTCACGAAGTGGATGGCGTGGAAGGACTCCTCGCTGTCGGGAAGCCCGCCCCCCAGGACCTTCCAGGTCGCGCCGCGGTCGTGGGTGGCGTAGAGGTGGGCGCCGTCGTCGGCGTAGTCGCCGCTGCCCACCGAGCCGACCAGCACGGTGGCCGGGTCCCGGGGGTGGACGGCGAGTCCGTGCAGGTGCACGCCCTGGCCGTCGCTCCGGGGGCGCATGGCGGTCCAGGTCTGCCCGAGGTCGCCGCTCCACCACAGGACGTCGTCGGCGGTGGACCAGATCTCGCTGGGGGCGGCCGGCGAGCCGAAGGTGGCCATCGTGTAGTGCAGGGCGGCCCCCGGCGGGCGATCGAAGGTCCCGCCGTAGTCGGTGGACATGTACAGGCCGCTGCGGCACTGGGTGCCGGTGAACACCACGCTGGGACAGGCCGGGTGCAGGCCGATGTTGATGAGGTCGACGTCGACCATCTCCTCGGTCCGGGGGGACCAGGTCGCGCCGCCGTCGGTGGACGCCAGCACCCCCAGGCGGTGCCCCACCAGCAGCGTGCCGTCGGGGGTGTCGGCGATGGCCATGAACGCGCCGAAGGGACGGCCATCGGCGTCGGCGCCGTCGATGGTCGCCAGCCCGCCGGACTCCGACCACCAGCCCGTCGCGGTGGTGCCGACCAGCTCGCCGTCGGCGTCGAGGTGCAGGGCGGTGAGCCGGTCGTCGACGTGGGCCCGCAGGGTCCAGGTCGCGCCCCCGTCGGTGGACTGGTAGACGTCGGTGGCCGTGCTGCTGCCGCCGGCGACGGCCACGGTGTCGCCGCGGACCGTCAGCAGGCCGCCGAACACGCTGACCGGCAGGACCAGGGAGAAGCTCTCGCCCCGGTCGGTGGACCGGTACAGGCCATTGCCGCTGCTGGCCGCGAGCAGGTCGCCGCTGTCGGTCACCGCCAGCCACAGGTCGGGGTTGGTGTCGTGTCCGGCGTCCTTTTCGGCGGCGGGCCGCGGGACGCTGCCCAGCGCGGCCCAGGTCACCCCCAGGTCGTCGCTGCGGAACACCTCTCCGGACAGCTCGGCGGCGTACAGGGTGTCGCCGTCGAAGACGAGCCCCCGGACGTCCTGCTCGGTGCCGGTCCAGGGCAGGCCGAAGGCGTCGAAGCTGGCGCCGGCGTCGGTGGAGATCCAGCCCTGGCCGCTGCTGTAGGCCACGATGGCGGGGTTGGCCCGGTGGACCGCCATCTGCCCGTAGGTGTGGGTGATGGGGACCATGGCGGCGTCCCAGCTCTCGCCTCCGTCGTCGGACCGCCACAGCCCGTTCTGGGCCGAGCCCGCCCAGACGGTGCGGCCGTCGTGGGCGACCACGATCTGCTCGATGTCTCCAGCCTGCAGCCCCACCTGCGGGGTCCAGTCGTCGGTGGGGAGATCGGCGGGCGGCGCCACGTCGCCCAGGGGGCAGTCCGCGGCGCCCCCGTCGGTGGCGCCCCCGTCGGCGGCACCGCTGTCGACCGCTCCCCCATCGACCGCCCCCTCCTGGTCGGGGTCGGCGTACTCCAGGGGCCGGCAGGCCATGGATGGGAGGAGGAGGAGGAGGAGGAGGAACATCGGCGCTCCGCTCGGCGGATGGTAGCCCGGGTCGCGGCGGACCGGGGACACCGGCGTGCTAGGCTGGCCCGGTGTCTCGAACCCCGTGCTCGCTCTGCCTGTGGGTCCTGCTGGCGTCGGGAACGGCCCACGCCGGGCAGCGGATCGTCTTCCAGGTGGAGGTCCCCTCCGGCGTCTCGGTCCACGGCCTGCGAGCCGAGGTGGACCGGGTGGGGCGCCAGGAGGTGGTCGAGCTGCACGACGACGGGCGGATGGAGCCGGACATCCCCGGCGACGGCGTCTGGTACGGCGAGCTGTCGGGCGGGTACGCCCGGGCCGCCCAGGTCGTGCTGGTGGCCTCGGCGCCGGACGGGGACCGGGCGGTGTTCGGCGGGGTGCTCCGCACCGACGACGCCTCGATGGTGACCCTCGGGTTCCGGCTGGACCAGTCGCCGGACGGCCCGGTGGCCGTGCGGATCCCGGTGGCGGCCCCCGGCAGCGGCGGCGAGACCGGCGAGCTGTTGCAGCTCGTGGCCTTCTTCGGCTGGGGGCTCCTGGTGCTGGCCTGGGTGGCGG
>RFKJ01000295.1 GCA_003694325.1 Deltaproteobacteria bacterium | reverse complement strand
GTCCGCTGCCCACCCCACCCCTGAACACCGGTGACGGCTGGCACACCGACTTCCACAAGGCATTCCACCACGGCCACGTCATCGAACGTCCCGACGAGACCATCACCATCGAGGTCCTCTCCACCGGAGACCTGGTGCTCACCCATCCCTCCGGGCTGCACGTCGGCGATCCCATCGCGGCCCACACGGCGACCGCGCTCACTCTCACGCTGCCCCCCGGACGGTACCCCGCCCAGCTCAGCGAGGTGGTGATCCGGGCCCGGGACGGCAGCGCCGAGGCGACCGCGATCGCCGCGAGCCGGATCAAGCTGGCCGAGGGCCGGGCGGTCTCCTGGCGGTTCGCCGGCAGCTTCAGCACCGATGACGGGATCGGCGCCTGGATGACCGACGAAGCCCACGAGGTCCTCGCCCAGGGGGGGCGCGACGGCGCCCGCGCCCGCATCGGGCTGGCAGCGTCCCGCGACGGGCTCACCAACGGGCTGGCCAGCAGCCGCTACGACGGCAGCGGTCCCCAGGATGTCGCGTGGTGCCTCACGGGGTTCGGAGGCGGCGACTACGACGTCTACGTCGGGCTCGACGCCGACGACCGGCCGGTCGAGCTGGTGGCGGACTTCCAGGTGCTGCTGGATCCGGTCGAGGCCACCGGGACCATCGAGGACCCCTACACCGAGCCGCCCGGCATCGTCTCGCTCCCGGTCCTCGAGGACATCGGCGTCACCGTGCGCCGGGCCCACGACGACGAGACCGCGTCGCTGTCGGGCAAGCCCCTCTGGTTCGAGATCGACGCCCGGCAGAACCGGCGCGACCCCCGCCTCGGCTTCCCCGAGGTCCGCGGGTTCGCACCGGACGGGCAACCCGTCCCCCTCGACGTCACCAACGAGGGATTCCGCATCCAGGTGGCGCTCCCCGCTCCCGGTGAGCCGATTCCCACGCGGATCGAGGTCGCGGTCCGGGTCGGCTTCGAGCCCATGTGAACGCGGCCCCGCCGCAGCCCCCGTTCGTCCGACCGGGGTGCGTCCGACCCGCCTGCCCCGGCCGCGGGACCGGCGACAACTGTTGACCCACCGCGGGGCCGCCGCAGCCCTCCAACGATGTCGCACACATGCGTGGCGCTTGGCTCA
The DNA here is from genome assembly GCA_003694325.1 of Deltaproteobacteria bacterium. GTDB lineage: Bacteria > Myxococcota_A > UBA796 > UBA796 > UBA2385 > J125. Next base: position 6,189 of record RFKJ01000295.1, on the reverse strand, counting down.
ACGCCGACGTCGCCGGCACCGGCACACCGTCGCGAGCCCGTTGCGAGCGGCCGGCCGGCATGGTTCGGTGCAATTCCCTGCTCGCCTCCTCTCCACCAGCCAGGCCCGGGGAGGACCCGCCCCCCCCGCACCGCGAGTCGCCCCGGATGACCAGCGCAGCGGCCACTTCGCCGATCACCGTCCCCGCCGACTCCGCCACGACGTCGCAGACCGACTCCGCCACGACGTCGCAGACAGGGCAGAGCACCACCGAGCCCCTGCGGACCCCTGATTCGGGGATGAACCCCTTGCACCTGGAAACCCGGCGACGTTCTACGCTCGGTGGACGCCGGATCGCCGGCCGCGGCGCCATCCGCGCCGCGCTGCGGCAGAGCCTGGCGGCCGGCGACCGCACCCGCCGGCACTGCCCCGAGCGCCTGACGCGCCTGCGCCTGGCGCTGGGGCGTGGGGCGGTGGCGCTTTCGACGTCGGAGACCCCGGGCGACCGCCGTTGACCTCCCCGCGTGCCGTGACCACCCCCCACGGCGAACGGTTATCGACGGCCCCCGCCCGAGGTGTGCCGTGTCCGATCCTACCCCTCCAGTCGCCGACGCCGATCCGACGGACCGATCCGGTGCCCCCGCCGCCGACGGCGGGGCCGGGTCGCTGGCCGCCGAAGCCCGTCGGCGCCGCACCTTCGGGATCATCTCCCACCCCGACGCCGGCAAGACGACCCTGACCGAAAAGCTGCTCCTCTACTCCGGGGCCATCCACCTTGCGGGATCGGTCAAGGGTCGAAAGGCCGGGCGGCTCGCCGTCAGCGACTGGATGAAGATGGAGCAGGAGCGCGGGATCTCCATCACCAGCTCGGTGCTCCAGTTCGAGTACCGGGGCGCCGCGCTCAACCTCCTCGACACACCCGGCCACGCCGACTTCAGCGAGGACACATACCGGACCCTCGCCGCCGTGGACTCCGCGGTGATGCTCATCGACCACGCCAAGGGCGTCGAGAGCCGGACCCGGAAGCTGTTCGAGGTGTGCCGCATGCGCCGGCTGCCGGTCATCACCTTCATGAACAAGCTCGACCGGGCGGGCCTGGACCCCCTGGAACTGCTCGACGACGTGTCGTCCACCCTGAACCTGCAGGTGGCTCCCCTGACCTGGCCCATCGGCATGGGACGCGACTTCAAGGGGGTGGTCGACGTGCGCACCCGGGAGGTCATCCTCTACCAGTCCGAGGGCCGCCACGGCGCCGGCGTCCTGGACCAGGCCCGGGTGCCATTCGACGACGCCCGGGACCTCATCGGTGACGCCACGCACGACGAGGTGGCCGAGCAGCTCGAGCTGCTGGAGATCGCCGGGGATCCCTGGGACACCGAGGCGTTCCTCGCCGGTGGGTTGAGCGCCGTGTTCTGGGGGTCGGCCATGACCAACTTCGGCGTCGAGCCCCTCCTCCGGTTCCTGGCCGAGTCGGCGGCCCCCCCCCATGCCCGCACCGCCGTCGAGGGCGACGACGACGGAGCCACGGTGCGGATCGAGCCGACCGACGACGTCTTCACCGGCTTCATCTTCAAGATCCAGGCGAACATGAACCCCCGGCACCGCGATCGGGTCGCGTTCATGCGCGTGGTGAGCGGGCGATTCGAACGCGGGATGGACATCATCATCGGCCGCAGCGGGGAGACCCTGCGCCTCGCCAAGCCCCACAGCTTCATGGCCGACGAGCGCTCCATCGTCGAGACCGCCTGGCCCGGCGACATCGTCGGCCTGCACGATCCCGGGCGACTGCGGATCGGCGACACCCTGGCCGCCGGGCGGCGGCTGCGGTTCGAGGGCATCCCGCGCTTCGCCCCCGAGTACTTCTGCCGGGTGATCCTCAAGGACCCGATGAAGAGCAAGAAGGTCCAGACGGGCCTCACCCAGCTCTCCCACGAGGGGGTCATCCAGCTCTTCTACCGCCCCGCCGTCGGCCGGCAGGATCCGTGGCTCGGGGCGGTGGGCATGCTCCAGTTCGAGGTGCTCAAGGAGCGCCTGAAGAACGAGTACAACGTCCGGGTCGAGCTCGAACGCCTGCGCTTCAACCACGCCCGCTGGATCGGCGGCGACCCCGAGGGGCTGGCGTGGCTGCAGGGCCGACGCGACTACGTGGTCGTGGTCGACCGCAACGACCAGCCCGTCGTCCTCGCCGAGACCCCGTGGATGTTGGAGTACGCCCGCGACCACGCCCCGGGCCTGGTGCTGTACGACGTCGAGCCCCTCTGAACGGGCCCCGCCCGGGACCGGCCACCCCGGCCCGAACCGCTGGAGGATGGCGGCTCCCCTTCTGCCCGGGTGCCGTCGTGCCCAGGCTCCTGCCCCGGTTGCGGGCCTGCGCCCACTCGACGACCGCCGGAGACGCCGGAGACGCCGGAGACGCCGCGGACGACCGGCTCGTCCTGGGCCGACTCCGGGCTCGTCGATCGATTCACCCCCAACGACCGCGTGCTGTCCATCCACGCCTGGAGACCCGTCGGCTGCAACGCCCCCCCGGGTCCGGGCCCCTTTCCGTTCCCCCATCAGGGACGGGGTGACCGCCAGGCGCGCGGCAACCACGGATCCCGGGCCAGCCGCAGCCGGCAGAGGAGCTGGATCACCTGCCAGGAAAGATCGATCCCCCCGTGCAGGGCGTGGCGTGCGCTGCGCGGATACCGGTGGTGGCCGTTGTGGTAGCTCTCGCCGTTGGTGAACACCGACAGCCAGGCCACGTCGCGGGACCGGTCGCCGGTCTCCCACCGCTGGACCCCGAAGGCCGGCCAGTGACAGATGCTGTTCACCGACCAACTGGCGTTGGTGAGGAACAGGTGGACCGACCACAGCCACAGCAGGCCCCACGCACCGCCGACCCACCACGCCCCGACCGCCTGGGCCGCGAACAGCGCCGGCATCACCAGCGGGACGTCGAGCAGCCGCATCAGCCGCTCCTCGCGAAGGTCCGGGCACAGGGCGACCCAGTCCGCCTCCCGCCTCCCCACCAGGCGCTGGAGGTCGTGCCACAGGATCAGCGCCTGCTGGCCGAACCCCGTCAGGGCGAACAGGATGGCCGGCAGGGGATGCCGGGTGCCGATGAGCCAGCCGGCGTGGCCGTACCAGAAGCCCCGGGTCGGGGTGTGGGGGTCCTCCTCGGTGTCCGACCTGGCGTGGTGCAGCCGGTGGAGGCCGACCCACATCATCGGTGAGCCCGAGTGGGTCGCGCCGAACAACGTGAGGATCCTCCGGACCATGGGGTGCGCCACGAACGCGCGGTGGGTCAACAGGCGGTGATAGCCCACCGTGTTCCCCAACCCGGCGAGCTGGACGGCGACGATCCAGGCGGCCACCCAGCCGAGGACGCTCATGCCGGCGCCCTCCTCCCGGCGGTGGCGCCGAGGGCGCGGCGGAGGATCCGCACGACGGCCCGCAGCGTGTCGACGCTCGCCGGAGACGGCGTGCCCTCGACGACGATGTCGGGGACGATCCGCCCGGGGACCAGCGGGGGACGCAGGCGCAGCGCGACCCCTCCGTCCGGGTGCTGGAGGTGGAGCCGGGCCGGTGACAGGCGCTCGATGCGCCAATCGCCAAAGGTGGAACCCGGGCCGATGGGGTGCAGCCGCGCCGCGAGAGCCTCGGGCGCGAGGGAGATCCCGAGCCGGCGCCCGATCTCCCACTCCAGCCGCTCCTCGGGGACCAGCCACAGCAGGTCCCGCACCCGGTCACGACGGGACCGGGGAGCCAGCAGGACCTGGCTGGGGTCCTCGCCCACCACCACGCCCTCGGCGTCCCAGGCAGCCAGGGCGTCGGGGAACAGCGCCCGCGGATGGCAGCCGAAGACCGCCCGGAAGCGGTCGATGGACAGCGTGTCGGTGTCTCGCAGCACGTGGACGAGGTAGCACAGCGCGTCGTCCCGGAGATCCACGTCGTGGCCTGCCCAGCAGGCGGGCCCGTCGGCGGCGATGTCGTCTCCGGGGTCCCGGTACTCGACCCAGCCCTGGCCGAAGATCCGCGAGCGGGCCGACGTGCCGAGGCCCAGCAGGTGGAGGGGCGCGTCCTGTTCGCTGGCGAGCTGGGTGTAGGCGGTGAACTCGCCGTAGACGTTGGGCTGGCTGCCATCATCGTCGATCACCGGCGGCTGCCGGTGTTCGTACAGGCTCAGCGCGTGCCCCTCCCCGCGGTTCCAGACGTACCCGAACTGGCGGGCGATCGCGGCGAGCCCCGGCGGCCCCCGCTCCAGGAACGGCCCCATGTGCGCGTCGAAGGCGGCGCGGGACCCGCCGAAGTGGCGGTCCAGGTAGCTCGGGGTCGGCGTCAACATGTAGACGTCGATCCAGGTCGGCCGCCAGGTCGCGATGGTGTACCGGATCTCGTCGAGGATCTGCTCGACGGTCGTGCCGGCCAGCCCCATGAGGAAATCGCAGGAAACATCGTGAATGTCGCGCCGGCGCAGCTCCTCGAAGCGCTGCCCGACGATCTCGGGTCCCTGGGCGCCCCGGTCGTGGTCGGCGTTGACCCCGGCCTGGAGGGTCTGGATGCCGAAGCTGAAGTGGTGGAATCCCAGGGAGAGGAGCGCGTCGAGGCGACCGGGGGACATCACCGCCGGGTCCAGCTCGATGTACCGCGAGCTGTTGGGGACGAAGTCGAGATGGCGGTCCAGCGCGGTCACGATCCGGCGGAGCTGGTCCGCGGGCAGCACCGAGGGGGTGCCGCCCCCCAGGTAGAGGGTGTGCCAGGCGATCCCGCGCAGCGACGGCGCGAGCTGCTCGATGGCCTCGATGACCCGCGCCTCGTAGCGCCGAAGCAGGGCCGGGCGCCTTGGCTGGAGGCGCTCGTAGTTGCAGAAGCTGCAGATGGACTTGCAGAAGGGGACATGCAGGTAGACGTGGTTCACCGCCGGCGACGAACCGGGGTCGCGATCGGCCCGGGCCCAACGGGCGGCCACCTCGGCGGTGGACCAGGTCTGGAGGTGGCGTCCCAGGTAGGCCAGCCACGAGCCATCCGGCGGTTCACAGATCCGGTCGAAGGCCTCGTGCAGCGCTCGGCGCCGATGGAGCCACCGGGGGTTGACGCCGATCATGCCAAGCTCCGGACCCGGGTCCCGGGCACGCAGACGGTCCTTCGACCGGCGGTCCTCCACGCCAGGGACCCGGTGCTCCTCGCCGGGGACACGAAGCGGGCGCCCGGCCGGCTCAGCCGGCCGCTCCCTCCGCTGGCGCGGAACCCTCGGCCGGAGCGGAACCCTCGGCCGGAGCGGAACCCTCGGCCGGAGATCCCGCCTCGCCGGCAGCCGCACCCTCGGCCGGCCCCGCACCCTCGGCGTCCCCGGCGCCGTCCGCCGGGCCCCCCTCCGCCACCGGCGCACCGTCGGCGTTGGGCCAGGCACTGCCAAAGTGCAGCTTCTCGACCGCGTAGAAGCAATCTGCGTTGACGTCGGCGCAGAGGTTGAACCGGTCCCCCGTCCAGGCGGCAAAGTTCAGCGGCAGGTTCGGCACCTCGACTTCGATGTCCCCGTTCATGCGTCGCTGCTCGATCTGCAGGGCGACCGTGTGGATGGTCCGGGTGACATCATCGCTGCCCTCGACCGGGGGATCGACGGAGATGTGCTGCCAGGCCGCTTCGACACCGCCGGCGTTGAACTTGAGGTTGCCCGGCTTCTCCGGCCATTCCTGCGGGCAGGGGTCCTGGTCGCCGAAGCCACAGGACCGGGGGATGGCGCTCTCGTCCTGGGGGGTGAAGGGGTCGCTCCACGCGTAGGTCGCCACGGCGGCCAGGTCGGCCCGGCTGATCCCCGTCCGCGCCGCGAGGTCGGTCAACAGGTTGGTCCGGAAGGCCGCGGTGCTGTCGTAGTCGTGGTCGCTGCACAGGTCCCGCCCCGTCGGGGCGCAGGCCTGGTAGCGCCGCACCGTCACCCGCGTCAGCCGGGGACCGAGGGCCGGGTCCCGGGGGAGCAGCCCCGGCACCCAGGTGGCGATCCCGCTGGTCCGCGTGTCGAGGCGATCCGACCCGCCCCGCTTGGAATCCGTGAACATCACCCGGCTCTCGATCAACGCGTCCCCGCGCTTCTCGACGTGGGTCACGCCGATGAGCCGCAGGGTGCCGTCCTGGACCGGCACGTACCACTCCGTCGTCCCCACGGACCACCGGAACAGGTCGGACATCGGGGGGGGACCTTCGTCCTCCACCGCCACCACCGCATCCTGC
>RFKJ01000294.1 GCA_003694325.1 Deltaproteobacteria bacterium | reverse complement strand
GTCCACCGCCGGGCCCTCGCCGCCTGGGCGCAGCGTTCGGGCGAGGAGGGCGCGCCGTGAAGGCCCGGCTGGTCGAACCGATGCCCGAGGAGCTGCGGCACTGGCTGGAGGACTGCGGGCTGGAGCTGGGCGTGGACGGCGACATCGCGGTGTTCCACTACGCCCCCCAAGGCCCCGGGCCCGTCGCCCCTCCCGACGACACCGTGCCGCTGATCGCCTTCGTCGACCACGTCGACCACGTCGACCCGGCCATTCGGGCCGGCGCCGTGGACGCGGTCGTCGGCCGCCCGCCGGCCACCGAGCTGCGAGCCCGGATCTCCGCCCACCGGCGCATCGCCCGGACCTGGCGGCGGCGGATGCAGGCCCAGCAGCGCCGGGCCCGGCGCGCCATGGCCGAGCTGGCCAGCACCCAGGACCTGCTGGGTCGCCTCATCGACGCCACCCCGAACCCGGTGATGGCCGTCGATGTCAAGGGACGGGTGCTGGTATTCAACCGGGCCGCGGAGAAGGCGCTGGGCTACGACGCCGAGTACGCGCGCCAGCACATGCACGTCACCGACATCTACGCCGATCCGGCCGATGCCCGCCGGGTGCTGAGCGAGATGCGCGCCACCCGGACCGGCATGGTCGAGGGCCTTCCGGTCCGCCTCCGCGCCCGGTGGGGTGAACAGATCCCGGTCGAGCTGTCGGCCGCCGAGGTCCAGGACGCCAGCGGCAACCTGATGGCCACGGTCGGCGTGTTCCAGGACATGCGGGAACAGGTCGCGCTCAAGAGCCGCCTGGAGGCCACGACCGAGCAGCTCATCGCCGCCGAACAGCGGGCGGCGGCCATCGAGCTGGCCGGGGAGGCCGCCTACGAGATCAACCAGCCCCTCACCGCGCTCATGGGCAACCTGGAGCTGCTGGAGCTGGACGAGGCGCTGTCCGAGCGCTCCCGGGCGCGCCTGCAGCGGGCCCAGGATCACCTCAAGCGCATCCGCGAGACCGTCCGCACGCTGGCCCAGACCAGCCGGACCCGCCCCCTGCCCAAGACCATGGTCGGCCGCATGGCCGACCTGACCCGTGACACCGACTGACCCCTCCCCTCGCCCCCCGGAGATGGAGCCTCATGTATCCCATCGCCCTGATCTTCTTCGCTGGCGATGACCGCGACGCCGTCATGGTCGACGGCTTCCTCGCCGTCGCCCCCCGCATGGGGGTGGAGCGGGTCATCGTCGCCCATTGCCGGGTCGACGCCGAGCAGGGGGAGGAGAGCCCCGTACCGCCGGACCTGCAGCCCCACGTCGAAGCGCTCCGGGCCGCGCTCCCCGACGCTGCCGTCGAGACGCTGGTCGACGAGTGCGCCCCGCCGGACCTGCTCGAAGCGACCCAGCGGGACATCGGGCCCGACCTCGTGGTGATCGGCCGGGACCCCTGCACCGGCGACCGGTCCGCCTGGGGTCGAATCGGCCACGAGATCATCCGCCACAGCGACGTCTCGGTGCTCGTCGTCCCGGCGGACTGGCCCGGCACCGTGCAGGGTGCGGTGGTCGGGATGGACTTCTCCGACCAGGCCATCGAGGCGCTGGCCATCGCCCGCCGGCTGTTCGACGAGGTCGTGTGCCTCTTCCAGTTCAACCCCGCCCACCGGCACGCCGGATCGATGACCGAAGCGGAGTACAGCCAGCACACCACCGAGCATGCCCACGAGACCTACAGGGAGGTGGTCGCGCCCCAGGTGCCCGGCGAGCTTCCGCCCCTGGAGGTGGTCGCCGCCAGCCGCGCCAGCGACGCCCTCGTCGACCGGGCGGGCCGGGATCGCTTCATCGTGGCCGGTTCGCGCGGGTTGAAGCCCATCGCCGCCATGCTGCTGGGCAGCACCGCCGAGCGCGTCGCCGGCCGCAGCGGGGCCCCGGTCCTCGTGACCCGGAAGAAGGGCGAGAGCATGGGGGTCATCGAGGGCCTCGTCCACCGCTGACCCCGAGAAGCTGCGCCCCGCCCTGCCCGCCCGGAGCCGGACCGGTGGCGGGCCATCCCCCTCCATCCCCCGGTTGCCATGCACCTCCTCCTGATCCTCGCGCTGTCCGTGGCGGCCCACGCCACCCGGATCCGCTTCCACGACCAGCCCTGCCCGCTCGATCCCGATGACATGGTCCGGATCTACGAACAGGTCAGCGCCAACACCCATGGCGGCTACGACAGCGACGGCGCCACCTACTCCACCGAGGGACAGTTCCGGACCTACGCGGTCGCCACCTGCACCCGCAGCCTGTTTTCGCTCTACGGCGGCGACATGTCCATGCAACTGGACGACGCCACCCGCAAGCGCCTCGCCCGGGTCCTCGCCGAGACGCGCGCCACGGTGTTGGAGGACCCGGCCGATCCGAAGGTCTGGGAGCGCTACCGGATCGCCGCGGCGATGTACGAGGCCCTGGGGCGGGGGCCGCTGTTCCTCGCCGACCTGTACCTGGAAGCGAGCTGGACCGCCCGGGACGAGGCCGTCGGGGTCTACGTCGCCCTGCGCGGGCCGGCCGATGCGCGCCAGGCGCTCACCCTCGGCGAGCAGGAGCTGCAACGCACCGACCTGACCCCGGCCCAGCGGCACACGCTGATCTACAACATGGCCCGCATCGCCGAGCGCGGCGGCTTCACCGCCGAGCGCGACGCCTGGCTGGATCGGTTCGCGGCCCTCGATGACCTGTCCCCCGCCGAGCAGGCGGCCCTGGAGCGGTTCCGGGAGGCGGCCGGTCGGATCGAGCCGGCGCTGCAGGACCGGGCCATCGACGCGTACCGGGCCGCGCTGGCCGACGACAGCCTCCAGGGCGAGCCGCGCCTGCGTGCCGCCTACCTGCTCGCCGACCTGCTCCGTCGGCGGGGACGGCTCGACGAGGCGATGGGCTGGTTCCAGGTGGTCCTCTCCGATGACCGGACCCCCCGAGAACTGCGGGAGATGGCCCTGTTCCTGAGCCGCGAGCTGAGCGGTTGACGACGCCGGCCTCCGCCGCGGCCCGGCAGCTCGGCCGGAACGGGTGGATCGAGCTGGTCGGGCTCACCCTGGTCGCCGGGGTGCGGAACGCGGGTTGGCGGCTGCTGGGGGGGATGGACGGCGCCCAGGGAACCGACGCCGCCCTGTGGGGGCTGTCGGCCGAGGGCTTGCG
>RFKJ01000293.1 GCA_003694325.1 Deltaproteobacteria bacterium | reverse complement strand
GCGACAGCCCGGCCCCCCAGGCGACCCCCTGGCGTTCGCCCGCGTCCACCGCGACCGGCCCGAGGAGCTGTGGCTCGCGCTGTTCTCCCCACCCGATGACGCCGCCTCGCCGGTCCAGGCCATGGACCAGTCCTGGCTCGCCGTCCGCGTCGCCCGCGATCTCGGGGATGCCGCCACCCTCGCCCGGGCGGAGTCCTGGTCCGACGCCGTCCGGGACCTGGTCCTCGACGAGCCCCTCTGGGGCCTGTTCGCCACGGACACCTTCACCTTCACCGCCGAGCTTCCCAGCGGCGCCCCGGTGTCCCTGGGCGGCGGGTCACCCCGGGATGCGCGCCCCGGCCCCCCGCCGCCAGGGTGAGACCCACAAGCCAGGGGAGGGGGGCTGAGCGACCGCGCGAGCCGGACGGGCGGCGTCCGTTACCTATCCATCGATGACGACACCCTCGCCGGAACTCCGCCCCCTGCGCGTTGATGTCGGCGGCGTGCGAAGCCTGTGCTTCCAGGGGGACACCCTGGTCCATCTGGTCGGGGGCGGGCGCGTGCTCGGGCTGGACGGGTCCCAGCGGTGGCTGCCGGCATCCTGGGCGGACCACTTCGACAGCGCTGTTCTGGCCCCCGCGGGGCGGTACGCGGTGCTGTTCGAACGCCTCGGCACCCGGGCGCCGCTGGTGGACGTGACCACGGGCCAGTGCCTCCGCCCACTGCATCGCAGCGACTACCACGCCAGCGCCTACGTCTACCCGGTCACGCTGTGGACCTCAGCGTCGGGGCACACGCTCCTCGCCCATTGCCCTGACCAGTACAACCGCATCGAGATCGACAACCTGGACACCAACCAGCGCCTGACCGCCAGCCCCGACCGGCAGCCCGGTGACTACTTCCACTCACGGCTCGCAGCCAACCCCTCGGGCACCCGGCTGCTGTCGGCGGGGTGGGTCTGGCACCCCTGGGACTTCGTGGGCTGGACCGACCTCCGGCGGGTACGGGAAGAGCCCACGGTCCTGGATCGGCTCCAGGTCACCCCGGGCGCCTTCCACGTCGGGCTGGCCGAACAAGCCAGCGCGACCTGGCTGAGCGATGACCTGCTGCTGGTTGGATCATCCGACGAACTCGAAGACCCCGATGAAGCCGCCGAGGCCGGCGACAGCCTGCGGCTGATGTCGCCGGGCCTGGCGGTGGTCGACGTCCGCCGCGCGGCGGTGGTGCAGTCCGTGCCCCTCCCCTACCCGCCGGGCGCGATGATGCCGGTGGGGCCCGACCGGGTGGTCACCTTCTACGGGCACCCGCGCCTGGTACGACTCCGCGATGGACACCTCCTGCACGAGTGGCCGGACCTGGACACCGGTCGGCTCACCGGCAGCATCCAGCACCACCTCAGCCCACCGCCACCCATGGCCATCGACCCCAGGGGGCGGCGCTTCGCGGTCGCTTCTTCGGACTCGGTGGCGGTCGTGGACCTGTCGGCCTGGTGAGGGTGGCGTCGGGGTTGAGCGTCGAGCGCCACGCGTCCACACCCCGCACCGCGAGCGCCGCGGAGCCGGCGCGGCGACACCCGCGGGGCCGTGTCGTGCCGAGCCCCTTCGGCACGGTCGGCGGCGTCGAGCCGCAGCCCGCGCTGGCAGAGACACCGCGCATCGGTCACAACTCCATCAGACCATCGAAGTCATGCCGTTGTGGCTGGTCTGGCCGCCTGTTTCGGTCGTAACAGCGACAGATGGCAACAACTCTGGCACTTGTAGCCATGATGCGCGAGAATCGCGGTCGTAACCAGGTGAGACCCGAGGTCTCAGTCCGTTGTGGCCGCCCGGCGCCACTCAGGTTGCCAGCACCAGACCTCCCGGTGCTCCAGTCCGCTGTCGCCTGCTCGCCGCGCCCCTGACCCGGGGATCTACTCCACCCGCAGCACGGTCATCATCCCGCCCTCGGCGTGCTCCAGGATGTGGCAGTGGGCCATCCAGTCGCCGGGGTTGTCGGCGATGAGCCGCAGCCGGACCGCGCCGTACAGCGGCACCTCCACCGTGTCCTCGACGCTGCGCCAGGCCGGCGCCACGCCGTCGACGCTCAGCACCTCGAAGCTGTGGCCGTGGAGGTGGAAGGGGTGATCGGTGGGGGAGAGGTTGCGGACCTCGATGACGACGTCGCTGTCCCGCGGCAGGCTCTGCACCGTGACGTCGGGGTACTGCTCGCCGTTGATGTACCAGTCGCCGGTCACCGGGTCTCCGGCAAAGACGTAGACGATGTCGGTGCGACCCGGGTCGTCGCTCACCCCACCGCCGGGGAAGGGCAGGTCCAGCGGAGGTGGCGCGCTCCCCTCGCCCTCGGGCCGGATGCCGAGCATCGGGCCGGCGTCGCCGACCCCGGCACCCCCGTGCAGATCGTAGGGGTGGTCGAGCAGCTCGAAGGCCTGGGATCCGAGCGACAGCTCCAGCTCGGCGCGGTCGCCGGGGACCAGGAGCAGCCGGTCCACCTCCTGGGCCGCCGGCAGCAGGCCCTGGTCGGTGGCCAGCAGGCGGAGCGGCTGGCCGTCGTCGGAGCCGAGCTGGACGTAGCCGCCGTTGCTGGCGTCCACGAGGCGCAGGCGGACGCTGTCGCCCGCCGGCAGGCGCAGCACCGGCTGGACGAGGCCGTTGACGGTCCACAGGCCCTCGTGGCCGTGGTGGTCGTCCCGGTCGGCGGCCTCGTCCTCGGAGTGGCCGGTGTCGGCCAGGTGCTCGCCCTCCTCGGGCCAGTCGTCGATGACCGCGACGATGTCGTGGTCGGCCGGGGGCTGCGCCGGGTCCTCGACGACGATGGCGCCGTACAGCCCCAGGTCGACCTGTCGCGCGGTGTCGATGTGGGGGTGGTACCAGAAGGTGCCAGCCTGCGTCAGTGGGAAGCGGTAGGTGAACGAATCCCCGGGCTGCACGGGATCCTGCATCCAGGTCACGCCGTCCATGTCCCAGGGAACGTGCAGGCCGTGCCAGTGCAGGGTGGTGGGGACGGCCAGGTCGTTGACCAGGTCCACCACCAGGGTGTCACCCAGCTTCGCCCGGATGGTCGGCCCCGGCGTGCTGCCGTTGTAGCCCGTGCCCTCGATCACCCGCGTCCCCTCCGGC
>RFKJ01000292.1 GCA_003694325.1 Deltaproteobacteria bacterium | reverse complement strand
GCGCACCAGGTCCGACAGCTTGGGCGCCGGCTGCAGGACCAGCGGCCGCCGCTGCCAGGGCAGGCCGGCGGCGGCCGCCTCAACGGCGGCGGCGGCCACCAGGGCGTCGGCCTCGTCGGGGGACAGCCGATAGCGGCGCCCCTCCCCGCCGTCGGCCGGGACCAGCTCCAGCTCCAGGGGCCCCTCCGGGACCAGCAGGGCCCGGCTCCGCAGGTCGTAGCCCTCCTGGCGCTGGTGGACGATGGCGGCGATCGCCAGGGCGGCCAGGGCGGTCCGGGCCGCGCGCTCCGCCCGGCGGCGGGCGGGGCGATCGGCGAACGGCCGGCCGTCGGCATCGGTGACGAACTGCAGGCGCCGCAGGGCCGGCAGGCTGAGCACCGCGGTGTGGACCGCGTAGTCGATGGTGACCCCTCCGGCCTCGGCGTCGATGGTCGGCGTGACGTTGGAGTGGTTGACGGCCGAGGGCTTGCCCTTCCCCTCGCCGCCGCTGCGGTTGAACAGTTCGGGCTTGCCCTTCTTCTTCGCCGCCTCCTCCTCCGAGGCCGTCCAGTCATCGTGGTCGTCGGCCCGGTGGTACAGGGGGACGTTGCCCTGGATCCCCAGCGGGTCGATCCGACTGGCGGTCTTGACGCCGGGCGTGGCGCCCACCCCGACGATCTCGGAGACCAGGGCCCGCTGGAACTTCGCGCCCAGGCCGCCCTTGGGGCCGGTGCTGTCCCAGACCCCGAACACCAGCGCCGTGGGGCAGGCGGTGTAGACCGCCGTCGCGGCGGTGGGTCGGGCGTCGGTGAACGCCTTGCCGATGGGGGTCCGGCGGAAGGGGACGAGGCCGCCCGCGCCGTCGTCGGTGCTGTCGGGGAGGACACTGTCGCGGAGGACACTGTCGCGGAGGATGGCGTCGGCGATGCGGTGGGGAGCGTCGAGGGTCGTGATCTCGCCGATGTCCTCCAGGCCCTCCTGGCCGCTGAAGTCGACGGCGATCACCGGAAACGACAGCGCCTCGTCCCGCCAGGCGGCCAGCAGCGCCTGCTCCATGCGGTTGGCCTGGGAGGCCACCGAGTCCAGCAGGACGGTGGTCACGTCTTCGCCGTCGATGCGGCGGGTCTCCATGGCGTAGCGGGTGGTCGCATTCCCGTCCTTGGCGTAGGTGGGCGGAAAGACCTTGTCTCCCGGCCCGCCGGCCGGCTGCAGGCGGGTCACGGAGCGGATGGCAACGGCGTCGCCGCCGACGGCGGCGCGCAGGACGTCGAGGGTCAGGGTCTCAGGCATCGGGTTCCCCGGAACGGATGGGATGGGTGGCGGCCGCCCCTGGTTGGCGGAGTCCACCACGATGCTGCCTACCACGCCGTCTTCGGGTGTTTCGGGAACTGAAAACACTTTCAGCGGGCGGAAGCGATCCCGGGGCGTCGACCGCACCCCCATCGCCGACCGGCCGCGGGCTTGTCACCGAGCCGACCCATGCGCCCCGATGCGGCGGACGATAGGGCGTCCCGGCGGCCGGCGGCGAGGCCGTCGTCGGCGCGGGTGCCGGACCCTCGGCGGGAGCCTGTGCCGGAACCCCTGCCGGATCCTCGGCTGGAGCCCGCGCCGGAATCGCTGCTGCTGGACCCTCGATTCGAGGCTGCTGCGCCATGCCCGATGCCCGAACCCAAGGCCGGGAGCCCCCGGAGGAACTTCCGGACGACTGCACCGAGGAGGCGGAACGGAACTACAGCCGGCGGCAGGCGCCGGTGCTGTTCGGGTTCCGCCTCCCCCTGGGGCGCCAGGCCACCATGCTGCTCATGGGGCTGCTCATCGGGGTGGCCGGCGGCTTCGGGGCCATCGCCTTCCGGTGGCTCATCACCACCTGCCAGGACCTCGCCTGGGGGCCGGGAGACACCGCCCTGGGCCGGATCGAGGCGGCCTCGCCCTTGATGGTGCTGCTGGTCCCGGCCCTGGGCGGGGTCCTGGTCGGCGTCATCACCCGGTACATGGCGCCCGAGGCCAAGGGGCACGGCGTGCCCGAGGTGATGTACGCGGTGGCCCGCAAGGGCGGGGTGATCCGCCCCGTCGTGGTGATCGGCAAGGCGCTGGCGTCGGCCGTCTGCATCGCCACCGGGGGCTCGGTCGGACGCGAGGGTCCCATCGTGCAGATCGGCGCGGCCATGGGATCGACCCTCGGGCGACTGTTCCGCCTGCCGGTCAACGCGGTGCGGATGTCGGTGGCCTGCGGGGCGGCCGCCGGCATCGCCGGCACCTTCAACGCCCCCATCGCCGGCGCCTTCTTCGCGCTGGAGGTCATCCTCGGCAACTTCAGCTCCAACGCCTTCGGGGCGGTGGTCATCAGCTCGGTGACCGCCACGGCGATCACCCGGTCGGTGCTGGGCAACGAGCCGGCCTTCCAGGTGCCGGCCTACTCCATCCACAGTCCCTGGGAGATGTGGATCTACGCGGTCCTCGGCCTGCTCGCCGCCGGGGCCGCGATCCTCTACGTCCTCGGCATCGAGTGGTTCGAGGATCGCTTCGATGCGCTCGACCGGGTGCCGGTGATGCTCCGCCCGGCGGTGGGCGGGTTGATCATCGGCTTCGTCGGCCTGTTCCTGCCCCAGATCATGGGGGTCGGCTACGACACGATCCAGCCGATGCTGGCCGGAGAGGTCGGGCTCGGCATGTTGCTGGTGCTGCTGGTCGCCAAGATGCTGGGCACCGGCCTGACCATCGGGTCGGGGGGATCGGGCGGGGTGTTCGCCCCCTCGCTGTTCATCGGGGCGGCCCTCGGCGGCCTGGTCGGCGGCATCGCCGGCCACCTCGTCTCCTTTCCCATCGGCTCCCCCGGCGCCTACGCCCTGGTGGGGATGGGGGCGATGGTCGCCGCCGCCACCCACGCTCCCATCACCGCGATCCTCATCATCTTCGAGCTGACCAACGACTACCACGTCATCCTGGGCCTGATGGTGTCCTGCATCATCGGCACCCTGGTGTCGCAGCGGGTCCTCAAGCAGTCGATCTACACGATGAAGCTGGCCCGGCGGGGCATCGACCTCAAGGAGGGGCAGGAGGTCAACGTCCTGCGCAGCGTCCAGGTGCGGGACATCATGCGACACGACATGGAGATCGTGCAAGAACAGACCACCTTCGCCCAGCTCGTGGATCGGATGGTGCTGTCGCCGCACTACGAGTTCCTGGTCGTCGATGACGACGGCCGGCTGGTCGGCATCATCAGCGTCGACGACATCCGGCACGCCCTCCCCCGGCTGTCCACCCAGGGGGAGGAGTTCGTCGCCGCCGACCTGATGTCGCGTCGGCCGATCACGGTGCGGGAGACGGACACCCTCGACCGGGTCATGCGGTGCATCGCCCGGCGGACCTACGAGGAGATCCCGGTGCTTCCGGCGGATGGAGAGCCGCGTCCCATCGGGGTGATCCGGCGGGACGACGTCATCCGGGCCTACAACAAGCAGATGCTCCGGGCCGACCTGGGCGGGTCGGTGTCGGCCCGGATGTCCGACAGCACCCAGCAGCGGCTCTGGGCGGCCATCGGGCCGCACGTCCTGGGGCAGGTCGAGGTCCCGGAGGTGTTGAACGGACGCACCCTGGCTTCGCTGCACCTGCCCGCTCGCCACGGCGTCGAGGTCATCCTCATCGAGCACCCCGAACGGCCGGACGACAGTCGGTACGAGCTGCCCCGGGGCGAGACGGTGCTGGAGACCGGGCAGCGGATGCTGCTGTTCGGCGAGCGCAGCAAGGTGGAGCGGCTGCTCGAACAGTGGACCTGATCGCCTCGGTGCAGCCCGGCCGGCCGGGCGGGTGCGGCCCGGGGCCGGCGGGCGGCGGGCCTACACGTTGAACCGGAAGTGCATCACGTCGCCATCCTGGACGACGTAGTCCTTGCCCTCCAGGCGGAG
Source organism: Deltaproteobacteria bacterium (assembly GCA_003694325.1). Lineage (GTDB taxonomy): Bacteria > Myxococcota_A > UBA796 > UBA796 > UBA2385 > J125. Next base: position 822 of record RFKJ01000292.1, on the reverse strand, counting down.
CTTGCCGGCGGCCTTGAGGGCGGCCTCGCTGCCCAGCTCGACCAGGTCCTCCCACCGGTAGACCTCGGCCCGGATGAAGCCGCGCTCGATGTCACTGTGGATGGTGCCGGCGGCCTTGCGGGCGACGGTGCCCTTGCGGATCGGCCAGGCGCGGCACTCGTCCTCGCCGGCGGTGAGGAAGCTGATCAGGTCGAGGGCGGCGTAGGCCGTGCGGATGAACTCGTGGCTGGCCGGCTCCCCCAGCCCCAGCCCCTCCAGCATCTCGACCTGGTCCTCGGGCTCCATCCGGGCGATCTCGGCCTCCAGCTCGCCGCACAGCGCGTATTCGTCGGCGTGGGCCTCGGCGTGGGCCCGCAGGGGGGACCCCTCCCAGTCGTCCTCCCCGATGTTGAACACGGTCAACAGGGGGGTCAGTGACAGGAGCTGGATGCCCTGGAGGGTCTTGCGTTCCTCCTCGTCGAGGCCCAGCGTCCGCAGCGGCCGGCCCTCCTCCAGGTGGGCGACGCACCGCTCGTTGACGGCGGCGGCGCTGTCCTTGCGGTTCTCCTTGCGGAAGCGCTCGGCCCGCTTCTCGAGGATGGCGAGATCGAGCAGCACCAGCTCGTCGCCGAACGCCGCCATGTCCCGCTCGGGATCCGGCGGGTCGCTGTGGAACGGGCTCTGGAAGGCCCGCACGACGTGGACCAGCACGTCGGCGTTGCGCATGGCCTGGACGACCTCGGGGGGGAAGGCGCCGCCCACCCGGCCCCCCTGGCCGCCGACGTCCATGAAGGTCACCTCGGCCCAGGTCTTCTTCTTGGGGGAGAAGATCTCGGCCAGGGG
>RFKJ01000291.1 GCA_003694325.1 Deltaproteobacteria bacterium | reverse complement strand
CCGCCGGCGTGGCCGGTGTCAGGAGTCACCCCATGGGTTCCCTCGTCGAAGTCATCAAGGATGAGCAGAAGCGCAAGGCGGTCATCGACGACTGCGTCGCCCTCATCGAAGCCGAGGTCGCCGAGAAGAAGGGCCTGTCCGGCATGGCGATCAAGGCCGGCTACAAGACGGTGAAGAGCATCCGCCCCGGCACCATCCCGATGGCGCTGCACCACATGCTCGACGACTTCGCCGCCAAGGTGGATCCCTACTGGCAGCAGTGCCTGTCGGAAGGCAAGGACCCCCGCAGCTTCTTCACCGACAAGCGCATCGAGATCGCCAACGCCCTGCTCAGCATCACCGACGCCCGCGCCCAGCGGGCCCGCAACAAGGTGATCGCCAAGACCTACAACAAGCTGCGCCCCACGGCCGTGGACCACGTCGCCGCGGCGATGCCCCGCCTCGCCGACCTGCTGAAGAAGTACGCGGCCTGACCGACCGGGCTGCAGGGGCGGCCGGGGCGGGCCCCGCTCAGGGGTCGACGTGGATGCTGGCCTCGTAGGTGACCACCCCGACATCGCCGCCGACGTCCTTGGTCCCGGCCATGTCGGCGTCCACGCTGCCGTCCGCCTGCACCGTCCCGGCCCAGGGATCGGAATAGCCGTCGACCACCACCGTCCCCGAGATGCTGGTCCCCATGGTCGACCCGGACCAGACGATCCGCAGTTCGCCGGCGTCGGGGTAGCGGTCGCCGCGGCAGGTGCCGGTCAGGTAGAGGTTGCCGTTGCTGGCGGTGCCTTCCAGGGTCCCCGAGCAGGTGTCCTGCTTGCCGTACCGGCTGCTGTGGGCCCAGACCTCGAAGCTGCCGCGCTTCGTCCCGTCGGGAAGGGCCGAGGACCCGCTGCCGGCGCCGGTGCCCGTCTCGTTGACCAGGGCCATGTAGTATTCCCAGTCCCAGCCGTCACCGGGATCGGTGTGGCAGGAGGTGCCGCCGGCGTTGGGGTTGCTGCACCCGGGCACCTCGTAGTGGCCGATGATGTGGTCCCGGTCCTTGGGGATCCCGTACCGGTCGCAGATGTCCCGGGTCAGGGCCGCGCTGCTGCGGTACATCGCGTCGGTGTACCAGGTGTCGGGATCCGAGACGAAGCCTTCGTGCTCGATGCCGATGGAGTTCTTGTTGGTCTCCCAGTCCCCGGCATGCCAGGCGATGTCCTCCTCGTCCACCATCTGGGTGATCTCGCCGTCGCTGCTGCGGATCATGTAGTGGGCCGAGGCGCCGGCCTCGGGGTTCTGGAACCAGGAGATCGCCCCGGAGTAGCTCCCCTCCATGGTGTGGATGACCACCATCGACACGCTGGTGCGCGAGTCGTTGGTGTAGTTGGAGGTGGACGCCGGGACGTACTGGTCGATGAGCGAACTGCCAGTGGTGGCCTCCCGGTCGATGTCCCGCCAGTCCAGGGCGTGGGGCTGGATCTCGACCAGCTCACCGGCGTCGGTCTCCACCAGCAGCCCCCACTGCATCAGGTCGTAGACCTGATCGGCGAAGCCCATGGCCACCAGCGGGTCCTCCGCCCCGGAGAACCGGGCGACCACCGGGTACCACTGCTGCAGCTCCTCGATCTCCATGCCGTAGGCCTCGCCCCGCTGGTCGGCCCACGAGCGCAGCAGCGCGGCCCCCGCCCGGATGTTGGCCGCGGTGTCCAGGGCGACGGTGTCGGGGTCCACCCCGGTGAGGCCGGCCGCCCGGATGAGCGAGGGATCGCTGCCGTCGGCGTGGAGGTTCATCAACCCGACGCCGCTGTCGACGGCCTCCATGCCCCCCCGGTCCTCCAGGCGGGTCAGGGTGTAGGCCACCGCGACGAGGAGGTCGCGGGGCACGTCGTAGTCGGCGGCCGCCTCGGCGAAGCTGTGCTCCAGGCTGCCGGGCGCCGGCGCATCGGCACCGGACGAGCAGCCCGACAGCACCAGGGGCGAAGACCACAGGACCGACAGGACGATGGTGGGGGCAGCACGCATGGACACTCCGAAGCACCCCTCTGCCATGCAAGCGGCATGCCGCCGCGCACCCATCGAAGACATCGACGCCGTGCACATCGCCGCCGGGCCGGCGGTGGGGCGGCCGGGTCCCGGTGGGGCCTGCGTGCCCCACCACCCGCCACCGGCCGGCGGGGCCGGCATCTCGGGACACCGGGTGCTACATTCCGCGCCCATCGGCCCGTAGGAGACCACGATGATCCGGCTGCTGCCCCTGCTCTCCCTTCCCCTGTTCCTCGCCTGCGGCGACGCCTCCGACGACACCGCCGGCTCCGGCTCCGACGGCGGGGCGACCGACGGGGGAGCCGCCAGCGACGGCGGATCCGCGGGCGACGGCGGCACCACCGGCGGCACCGCCCGCCTGGCCGGCCGGGTCATCAAGCCCGACGGGTCCCCGGCCAACGTCCAGATGCGGTTGTGCGCCGAGCTGTGCCGCTCGATCATGACCGAGGCCGACGGCAGCTTCGAGTACACCAGCGTCGAGGCCGCCCACTACGCCCTCGAGGCAGTCAATCTCGCCGACCAGAAGACCGTCTCCACCCCGCTCGACTTCCTGACCATCGAGGACGGGGCCGACATCGAGCTGGCCGAGCCGATCATCTCCTACGACTACGTGACGGTCGAGGACCTCACCGACGGCGCCAACGTGCTCACCGTCGATGGCGGCCTGCGGCTGTGGGTCGACCAGAGCGCCATGACCCCCTCGGAGTCCAACTCGCCCTACCTCGCCGACGGCGAGGCCGACTACGTCGCCGCGGTGGCCGTCTCGCCCGATGCCATCGGCCTGCCCCTCGAGGAGATCGAGGGGGAGATCGTCGCCGCCTGGTTCATGGGGCGGATGAACGTCAAGCTGTCCCCGCCGTGGACCTTCACCACCGATGACACCCATGGCCTGGCCGAGGGGGAATCGGTGCGGATCCTGGGCGCCGACTACGACTCCAAGGGATGGCTCGACGGCGGAACGGCGACCGTCACCGACGGCGCCCTGACCAGCGACGAGGGCAGCGGGATCCCGGTGCTCAGCACCGTCCTCTTCGTCCGCGAGTGACCTGCCGCCGCGGCCCGTGACCCGGCCCCCCGGGGCCGGAGCCGGGCACGCTGTCGG
>RFKJ01000290.1 GCA_003694325.1 Deltaproteobacteria bacterium | reverse complement strand
GCTGCAGCAGGCCGGGGTACCAGACCCGGGCCACGGCGGGGTGCTCCTGGAGCAGCACGGCGAGGCGGCGGGCGCTCTTGGCCTGCCGGCGCATGCGGATGGACAGGGTCTCCAGGGAGCGCAGCAGCAGCCACCCGGTGAACGGCTGGGCCATGGTGCCGAGGATGGTCCGGTAGACGGAGATCGGTTCGAGCAGGTCGGCCCGGCCGGACACGACCCCCCCGATGAGGTCGCTGTGGCCGCCGATGAACTTGGTGGCGCTGTAGATGACCAGGTCGGCCCCGAACAGGGCCGGCCGCTGGAAGACGGGGCCGAGGAAGGTGTTGTCGACGACCACCACGGGCCGCCGGCCGGTCTGCGCTTCCAGCTCGTCGGCCAGGGCGGAGACGGCGGCGATGTCGGTGAGCGCGTTGCTGGGGTTGGCCGGTGTCTCGACGTAGAGCATCGCGACCTTGCCGGGCGCGATGCCGGCGGCGACGGCGCGCAGTCGTTCCTCGGCGCCGGTGCCGCCGAGCACCTGGTGGGCCTGCATGCCCAGGTTGGGGAGGATGTTCTCGAACAGGAAGTGGGTCCCGCCGTAGACGGGGGCGGTGGACAGGACGTGGTCGCCCGGTCCCAGCAGGGCCAGCACGGTGGTGGAGATGGCCGCCATGCCGCTGCTGAACGACGCCGCCTTCTCGGTCCGGTCCCAGGCGGCCATCCGCTCCTCGAAGATCTGGAGGTTGGGGTTGTTCAGCCGGCTGTAGATGAGCCCCGGGTCCTCCCCCGGCTGCCGCTCGCGCAGCCCGTAGGCCACCTCGAAGAACCGGCGCCCCTCGTCGGCCGACGCGAACTGGAAGGTCGACGTCAGGAACACCGGCGGCTTGACGGCCCCCTGGGACAGGGCCGGGTCGTAGCCGTAGCCGAGCGCGAGGGTCTCGGGGTTGAACTCGTGGTTCGTCGCCTTGTGCCGTCGGTCCATCGTGCCTCCAGGCCCGCTCCATAAGGCCTGCCGCCTCCCGGCGCCCGCTTCCTCACCACCCGTGCGGCATCGCGCCCTGCGACGACCGGTCCCGGCCGACCGTCCGGAACCGGGAACTCCCATACACTGGCGCCGCTCCGCACCCACGTGTCCCCCGGGGATCCCCGGAGCAGGGGGTGCGCCACCGTTTCCTCCCGTCCTGCTCTCCGCCGGCCTGCCCCCCGCGGCACGATGGCGGGGCCTGCTGCCTGCCGAGGCTTTCATGTACCAGATCGTGCACCGCGAGCAGTTCTCCGCGCACACCTTCCTGTGGTCCGTGTACGCCCCCGACGTCGCCGCCGCGGCGCGCCCCGGGCAGTTCGTGATGCTCCGGCTGCGGGAGGGGGGCGAGCGGATCCCCTTGACCATCGCCGACTTCGACCCGGTGCGGGGCACCGTCACCATGGTCGTGCAGGCGCTGGGGCGGACGACCCTCGAAATGCTGCGCGGCTACGAGGCCGGGGACTGGTTTCGCGACCTGGTGGGTCCCCTCGGGCTGCCGAGCCATCTCGGCGATGGGCACCACGTCGCCTGCGTCGGTGGCGGGCTGGGGGTGGCCCCGGTCTACCCGCAGCTCCGCGCGGCCAAGGAGGCGGGCCGGCGGGTCACCGCCATCATCGGGTTCCGCACCCGGGAGGCCATCTTCTGGGAGGAGCGGTTCCGCGCCCTGCTCACCGGGCCCGACGACCGCCTCATCGTGTGTACCGACGACGGCACCGCGGGCCATGCCGGATTCGTGACGGGCCCCCTCGAAACCCTGTGCCAGGGCGAGGACCGACCGGACCGGGTGGTGGCCATCGGCCCCATGCCGATGATGCGGGCCGTCGCCGAGGTGACCCGACCCCACGGCGTGCCCACGGTGGTGAGCCTCAACGTCATCATGGTGGACGGCACCGGCATGTGCGGCTCCTGTCGGGTCAGCGTCGGCCCGCCCGGGCAGCGGCAGATCAGGTTCGCCTGCGTGGACGGGCCGGACTTCGACGCCCACCAGGTCGATTTCGACGAGCTGCTGCGCCGCCAGCGACGATTCGTCCGTGACGAGGAGCGCGCCCGGGAGGACTTCGAACACGTCTGCAACCTCGAGCAGCAGCTCGTGGTGGAGGGCAAGCGCAACTACAAGAAGCTCAAGGTCGTCGCCCCCCACGCCACGGCGATGCCCGAGCGCGACGCCACCGAGCGGGCCGGCAACTTCCTGGAGGTCAACCTCGGATACGGCTGGGAACAGGCGATGGCCGAGGCCGAGCGCTGCATCCAGTGCATCCGCCCGGCCTGCGTGGCCGGGTGTCCGGTGGGCATCGACATCCCCGGGTTCATCCGCAAGCTCCTGCTCCGAGACCTCGAAGGCGCGCTGGAGACCATCCACCAGAGCAACCTGTTCCCCAGCATCTGCGGCCGGGTCTGTCCCCAGGAGAACCAGTGCGAGGCCCAGTGCATCGTCGGGCGGAAGCTCGAGCCGGTGGCCATCGGGCGCCTGGAGCGATTCGTCGGCGACCACGCGCCGACCCCGCTGGTCGAGCGGCCCGAACCGGATCCCGACCTCGGGCGGGTCGCCATCATCGGGTCGGGACCCGCCGGCCTGGCCTGTGCCGGCGACCTCGCGCGGGCGGGGGTCGAGGTCACCGTCTACGAGGCCCTGCACGTCATCGGCGACGTCCTCCGCTACGGGATCCCGTCGTTCCGGCTGCCCCGCTCGATCATCGACCGCGAGATCGAGTCGCTGCAGCGGTTGGGGGTGCGGTTCGAGGTGGACAAGGTCATCGGGCAGACCTTCACCATCGACCAGCTCCTCGGCGACATGGGCTACCGGGCGGCCTTCGTGGCGACGGGCGCTGGGTACCCCACCTTCCTCGGGCTGCCGGGGGAGGGGGCGGGCCAGGTCTACAGCGCCAACGAGTTCCTCACCCGCGTCAACCTGATGGGCGGCGATCGGTTCCCCTTCGAGGACACGCCGGTGGGGCGCATCGGCAAGGTGGTGGTCATCGGGGCGGGCAACACCGCCATGGACTGCCTGCGGGTCGCCCGGCGGCTGGGCGCCGAGGAGGTCCACTGCGTCTACCGGCGCAGCGAGGCCGAGGCGCCGGCCCGCAAGGAGGAGCTGCGCCACGCGCGGGAGGAGGGGATCCGGTTCCACTGGCTGCGGTCGCCCACCGAGATCCTGCTGAACGCCGACGGCGAGGTGGCCGGGCTGCGCACCCAGGTGATGCAGCTCGGGGAACCCGATGCCAGCGGTCGCCGGCGCCCGGTGCCGGTGGACGGCGAGGAAGAGGTCTTCGACTGCGACACGGTGATCTACGCCCTCGGCACCCGGGCCAACCCGATCATCGGGCGGTCGGCCCCCGACCTGGCACGGAACCGCTGGGGCTACATCGTCGTCGACGAGGCCTCCCAGGCCACGAACATCCGGGGGCTGTTCGCCGGGGGCGACATCGTCACCGGCGGGGCGACGGTCATCCTGGCCCTGGGCGCCGGCAGGCGGGCGGCGCGGGCGATGCTCCGCTACCTGCGGCAGCCCGACGCCTGGCCGCCGGAGATGGAGGGCGAGGCGGGAGGGCCGCTGGCGGGGGATGGCGTCTGTCCGCGCTGCCACCTCCCCATCGAGCCGGGGGAGTCCTACGTATGCTGCGCGGGCCAGACCCTGCGCTTCCACTGCCTGGATTGCCACAAGGTCTACGAGGGACAGGCCTTCCCCTACGGTCGCTGCCCGGCCTGCGGCGGCCGGCTGAGCCTGGACCCCGGGGTCACCGGGGCGGCGGTGACGGATCCCCTGGTCGTCGCAGTGCGGGAAGCCATCGAGATCGAGATCGGGGGTGCGGCCTTCTACGCCGAGGGGGCGGCCCGCGCCGAGGATGCGGAGCTGGCCTCGCTGTTCTCGCGGCTGGCCGCCATGGAGGAGGAACACCTCGAGGTCCTGTCGCGGCGCTACCACGCGGCGGTGCCGGCTCGGGAGGAGCTGCGGGGTGCGGTCTCGGGGGGCACCTGGCGGGCGGTGCTGGGGCAGCCCGAGCTGCCGACCGACGGGGAGAGCCTGCTGCGCCTGGCGCTGCGCCTGGAGGAGCGAGCCCGTGACTTCTTCGCCTCCCGGGCCCGCGACCTCGCCGAGGGCAGCACCGCCTGGAAGCTCTACCGGGAGCTGGAGGCCGAGGAGAGCGAACACGTCGCCATCATCCAGACCGAGCTGCGCCGATGGCGGGCGGGGGCGGCGGGAATGCTGTAGGCCGACGCGGCTCAACCCGGCAGCGGGACCGCCAGCAGGGGGCACCGGACGGTGCGCATCAGTCGCTCGGTGCGGGTCCCCGCGACATCGTCGACGATGCTGTCGTGCCCCCGGGTCGCCATGACGACGAGGTCGGCGTCGAGGTCATCACAGGCCTGTCGCAGGCCCGGCACCACCGGCCCGCCGGGGCGGCCATGCCAGCGGAGGACCTGGCCGGGCGGGACCACGAGGGGCGGAGGTTCGGGAGAGCCCCCGATGGTGACGAGGTCGAGGGCCGCGTCCGGGCGGCCGATGGCGGCCAGGAAGGCGAGCGCGGCGTCGACGGCGTCCTGGGGCGAGACCGTGCCGCCTGCCGGGACGACCACCCGGTCGAGGTGCAGTACCCCGTCGTCGCTGCGGACCAGGGCCCGCATGCCCTCGCCGATGAACAGCGTCCCCACTTGAAAGGTGCGGGCCAGCCGCTCGGCGGTGCTGGCCCGGAGCAGGCGTTCCAGCCCCCGCCGTCGCTCGGTGCCGACGATCAGCATGTCGGGACCGAGATCCTCGGCGGTGTGGACCAGGCCGGCGAGCACCGGGTGGTCCGCGGTCGCCACCTGCACGAGGTCGAGCCCCAGCACGTCGAGCGGGTCGGGGTGCGCCGCCAGGCCGGTCCACTCGGACGCCAGGCGGCGC
>RFKJ01000289.1 GCA_003694325.1 Deltaproteobacteria bacterium | reverse complement strand
CTCGTGGAGTGGCCGGTCACGGTGACCTGCTCCTTCGACGAGACGCTGCTCGACCTGCCGCCCCGCCTGCTGGTGGAGTCCATGCGGGTCCACCAGCGGGTGTTCCCCCTGTGGCGGAGCGAGGACCAGCTCGACCACCACTTCCTGGCGGTCACCAACAACCCCTTCGCCACCGACGCCGAGACCGCCCGGATCATCGCCGCCGGCAACGCCAAGGTCATCGGCGCCCGGTTCCACGACGCCCGCTTCTTCTACGCCGACGACCGCAGGAAGACCCTGGAGGAACACGGCGCGGCGCTGGCGTCCATGCGCTGGATCCGCGGCGGCGGGACCATGGCCGACAAGCAGCGGCGAGTGGCGGACCTGGCCGCTTCCCTGGCCCCTCGCTTCGGGGCCGACCCCGACCTCGCCGGCCGGGCCGGTGCCCTGTGCAAGGCGGACCTGGCCACCCAGATGGTGGGCGAGTTCCCCGAACTGCAGGGGCACGTGGGGCGGCTGCTGGCCGAGCTGGGCGGCGAGCCGGGGGACGTGCCCCTGGCCATCGAGGAGCACTACCTGCCCCGGTTCTCGGGGGATGCCCTACCCACCACCGCGACCGGCCGGGTCGTGGCCATCGCCGACCGCCTCGACACGCTGGCCGGGTGCTTCGCCTGCGGGATCCGGGTCAAGGGCAGCAACGATCCCCTCGCCCTCCGGCGGGCGGCGATCGGGCTCCTCCAGCTCCTGCTCATGGGAGGAGAGCGGATCGACCTCGGCGAGCTGCTGGCCGAGGCCCTCACCCGGGCGCCCCATCCGGAGGGGAGCGACCTCGACGCCGTCGCCCGGGACCTCGAGGCGTTCGTGATGGCCCGGTTCACCGCCTGGCTCAAGGAACGGCACGACACCGAGGTGGTCGAAGCCGTGCTCGCCGGGAGCGGGGACCGCGACCCCGTGGCCCTGCGGGCCCGGGTCGAAGCCCTGTCGGCGCTGGCGGCCACGCCGGCCTTCGGCCCCATCAAGGCGACCTTCAAGCGCGCCCTCGGCCTGGTCAAGGACCACCCCGATCCGACCTGTGACGTGGCGGCGTTTTCGGCCGACGCCGAGCGCGCCCTCCACCGGGCCCTCCTCGACCTCGGGCCCCGGGCCGAGGCCGCCGAGGCCGCCCTCGACTACCCGGCGGCCCTGGCGCTCCTCAGCGAGCTGAAGGCACCGGTGGACCGGCTGTTCGACGAGGTGATGGTGATGGCCGAGGATCCCGCCGTGCGGGCCAACCGCCTGGGCCTGCTGCGGTCGGTGTGCGAAGCCTTCCGCCGGGTGGCCGACCTGTCGGTCATGAGCGCCGAGTAGGCGTCGCGAGCGGGGGGGGGCGGGCGACAGCCCGGCCCGAGGCGTGGCATGCTCGGCGAGCCATGGTCCTCCTCGTCCTGACCCTCGCCTGCCGGCCCGACGGGGGCGCCTCCCCCTCCGAGACCGGCCGGGACACCGGGATCGACACCGGCGCGCCCACGGCGCCGACCGCCGTCGATGTCTCGCCCCTGTCCGTCGCCTGGCGATGGTCCGCCGGCGGGCTCGACGCCGATCGATTGCGCCGCGGCTTCGACTGGGACCTGTCCTGGCTCGGCGCCCTCCCTCCCCCCGACGGCGGGCACCTCGTGCCGATCGACGATGACGGGCCGACCCGGGTCTTCCAGCTCGATCCCGCCGCCCTGGGGCTGCCCGACCGGGCCCTCCCCGCCCTCACCGACGCCCTGGTCGAGCTGCGGCAGTGGTCGGAGTGGCGCGGCCACGTCGACCTCGGGCGGCTGTTGATGCGGACCCTCCACGAGCCCTGGTACTACTACGCCATCACCGGGGCCTGCGCCGATCTCGACCAGTGGCGCCAGCAGCGGGGAAGCCCCGAGTGGGACCGCTACGACGTGGTGGTCTCCCAGCTCGCATCGGGGGGGCGGGTGGTCTGGCTGCCCCCCGCCGGCACGCCGGTGGCGGAGCTGGGCTTCCTGGTCGGGACCGGCACCGCTCCGCTCGGCGACGGGTGGCAGGCCGAGGAGTTCGAGACCGTCGACCTGATGGCCAACGGCCAGCAGCGCTTCGCCGCCTGGTCGGCCGACGGCCGCCTGGAACCGGCCGCCAACCCCGAGGTCGTGGCCGCCGGGACGGCGGGCAACTGCCTGTGGTGCCACGAAGACCACCTCATGACCGGAACACCCGACAACCCCTCCACCGACACCGCCCTCAGCTACGAGGAGTGGGCGGCGCGCATCGACGGCTGGCAGGCGGAGTTGCAGGCATGGCGGTCCAGCCTGCAGACCTCCATCGACACCACCGACCACGACGTCCACGCCGACGGGGAACTGGTGGTGCGGGAGTTCCTGCTCCCCACCGTCGACCGGGTCGCCGCGGAGTGGGGCGTGGACGAGGAGCAGGCCCGGTCCATCATCGCCGAGCGGGGGCTCACCCTCGAGACCGACGCCGAGTGGCCCGGTCGCGGCGCGGTGCTGCGCCGCAGTGAGGTGGACGCGGTGCTGGCCGAGCGGCTGGGCCGCGCTCCCCCGGCGGTGCTCGACGACGCCCGCCACCTGGCCGACGACGAGCCCCTGCGCGGCGCGGAGTGGGCGGGTTTCGTCGACTGCAGCGGGTGATGCCCGCGATCGGCTGGGGGTGCGGGACGGCTGCGACCGCCCCTCCACTCCCCGTCGACGGGCCAGCGCATTAGGCCACAGGTCCCCGTCATCCCCGGGAGGTCCCGATGGCAGGCAGGTATGTGTACCGCTTCGGCGGCGGTGTTGCGGACGGCAGTGACCAGGATCGCGAGCTGCTCGGCGGCAAGGGCGCCAACCTCGCCCAGATGGTGCGCCTCGGCATGCCCGTCCCCCCTGGTTTCACCATCACCACCGAGGCCTGCCGGTACTTCTTCCGGCACGACGGCCGGTGGCCCGACGGGCTCGAAGAAGAGGTCGACGCAGGACTCTCCGCCGTGGAGGCGCAGGTCGGCAAGCGCTTCGGCAGCGACGACAACCCGCTGCTGGTCAGCGTCCGCAGCGGCGCGGCGGTGTCGATGCCCGGCATGATGGACACGGTGCTGAACCTGGGCCTCAACGACGTCACCGTGGAAGCGCTCGCTCGCCGCAGCGGCAAGCCTCGGTTCGCCTGGGACAGCTACCGGCGATTCGTCACCATGTTCGGCGACGTCGTCCTGGGCATCCACTACAGCCGGTTCGCCCGGGTGGTCGATCGGGTCCGCCAGGGGCGGGATGAGCGGAACCTGTCCGTCGACGAGCTGAAGGAGATCGTCGAGGAGTTGAAGGGCGTCATCGTCGACAGCCAGGGCCACTTCCCCGCCGACCCGCGGGAGCAGCTCCACCTGGCCATCGACGCGGTCTTCCGCAGCGCCAACACCGCCCGCGCCCGGTACTACCGCAAGACCCACGGGCTGCCCGAGGACATGGGCACCGCGGTCAACGTGCAGGCCATGGTGTTCGGCAACATGGGCCCGGGCAGCGCGACGGGGGTCTGCTTCACCCGCAGCCCCAAGGACGGCCGCAAGGTCTTCTTCGGCGAGTGGCTGCCCAACGCCCAGGGAGAGGACGTCGTCGCCGGCACCCACACCCCCCTGCCCCTCCACCCCGACCAGCCCGGCGCCCAGGAGGTCCTGGAGAAGACCGGCGCCCGTCCCCTGTCCGAAGCGATGCCCGAGGTCTACCAGCAGCTCTGCGAGCTGAAGGACAAGCTGGAAGCCCACTACAAGGACATGCAGGACATCGAGTTCACCATCGAGGATGGGCGGCTGTACCTGCTCCAGACCCGGACCGGCAAGCGGACCCCCGCCGCCGCCGTGCAGATCGCCGTGGACCTGGTCGAGGAAGGACTCATCGACATCGACACCGCCCTGTCGCGGATCGATCCCGGCAAGCTGGAGATGGTGCTCCGGCCGGTGCTCGACCCGGACGCGCCGCGCAAGGTCATCGCCAAGGGGCTGGATGCCTCCCCCGGGGCCGCCACCGGCCGGGTCGTGTTCCACAGCGACGAGGCCCAGGAGCTGGCGGAACGGGGCGAGCAGGTGATCCTGGTGCGCATGGAGACCTCCCCCGAGGACATCCAGGGCATGACCGTGGCCCAGGGCGTCCTCACCAGCCGCGGTGGACAGACCAGCCACGCCGCGGTCGTCGCCCGCGGCATGGGCAAGCCCTGCGTGGTGGGGTGCGCCGACATCACCGTGGACTACGCCCGCAAGCTGTTCTACGCCGGCGACACCGTCGTCCGGCACCTGGACTGGATCACCATCGACGGTGCCAGCGGAGAGGTGATGCTGGGCCGGGTGCCGACCCTGGCGCCCCCCACCGACTCCGGGGCCATGGCCACCCTGCTGACCTGGGCCGACCAGCGGGCGCGGCTGGCCGTGCGGGCCAACGCCGACAACGGCCCCGATGCCGCCCGGGCCCGCAGCCTCGGCGCGGTGGGCATCGGCCTGTGCCGCACCGAGCACATGTTCTTCCAGCCCGAAGCGCTCCGGGCGATGCGCGAGATGCTCCTCGCCGAGGACGAGCGGTCCCGCACCCGCGCCCTGGCCCAGGTGCTGCCGCTGCAGCGCGCCGAGTTCGAGCGGATCTTCCGGGCCATGGACGGGCTGCCGGTGACGATCCGCCTGCTCGACCCGCCCCTGCACGAGTTCCTCCCCCACACCCCCGGCGACATCAACGAGGTGGCCAAGGAGCTGGGAGTGCGCACCGAGACGCTCACCGAGCGGCTGCGCCAGCTCCACGAAGCCAACCCGATGATGGGCCACCGCGGGGTCCGCATCGGGATCACCACGCCGGAGATCTACCGGACCCAGGTCCGGGCGATCTTCGAGGCGGCGACGGCGCTGACTCGCGAAGGGGTCGAGGTGATCCCCGAGGTGATGATCCCCCTGGTCGCCATCCCCAAGGAGCTGGAGATCCTCCGCGAGCAGACGGTGGAGGTGGCCGAGGAGGTGATGCGGGAGGCCGGCGTGCACGTCGACTACAGGGTCGGCACCATGATCGAGATCCCGCGGGCTGCCCTCCTCGCCGACCAGGTCGCCGAGCACGCCGACTTCTTCAGCTTCGGGACCAATGACCTCACCCAGATGACCTACGGGTTCAGCCGGGACGACATGAGCATGTTCCTGCCGGCCTACCTGCAGAAGGGCGTCCTGGCGGACTCGCCGCTGGCCCACTTCGACGTCGAGGGCGTCGGCCAGCTCGTGACGATGGGCACCGAGCGGGGCCGGAGCCGGAAGCCCCAGCTCAAGGTCGGGGTCTGCGGGGAGCACGGCGGCGATCCCGCCGGGGTGCGCTTCTTCCACAAGATCCGGCTGGATTACGTGAGCTGCTCGCCGTTCCGGGTTCCCGTCGCCCGCCTGGCCGCCGCCCACGCCGCCATCGAGGAGGCGCGGCAATCGTGAACGGCCGGCGTCGGGGAGCACTGGTCGGGGGGCTGCTGCTGGCCGGCTGTGCCCGGGCCACCACCCACCCGCTCCAGCCCGTGACGGGGCCGGTGCAGGTCGGCGAGCTGGCCCTGGTGTCGACCGCCAGCGTGCTGCACCGCCCCACCGTCGGCTACGACCTGCAGGTCACGCTCGAGCTGACCTGGCGGGGCCAGGATCCCCTCCGGGTCGACCTCGCCCGGACGATGGTGCGGGTGGACGGGCTGAGCTGGTCGCCCTGCCACTTCCCCGCCGATTTCGACCAGGCCCGGCTCATCCGCACGCTGGACCCGGGAGAGGTCTTCCGTGTGGACTTCACCTGCGAGGACATCGCGCGGCCCGGGGCCTCGGTCGAGCTGCGGGTGTTGACCAGCGGCGCCGGGGGAACCGGGGTGACCGAGCTTCGCTTCGCGGGGTTGTGATTGCGCGGATTCTGATCCGCTGTCGGCATGCAGCCGACCCTCCGCCGGGCTACCAGCCCTG
>RFKJ01000288.1 GCA_003694325.1 Deltaproteobacteria bacterium | reverse complement strand
GTCGTGGATCGCCCCACCGTCCCCGCCAGCTCCGCCGCTGTCGCCCGACGAGGAGGCTCGGCCCCCACAGCCGGAGGAGAGCAGGGCCACCAGAACCAGGAAAGCGTCCATGGCGCCATCATACGACGGCGCCCCGGCGCGCCGCTCAGTCCTGCCGCCGCGCGTCGCGTTGTCGCCGGAAGGCCAGGCCGTTGCGCACGAAGTTCAACCCGAGCAGCCCCGACGCCGCCGCCAGGATCCACGGCGCATCGTCGGGTCGCAGGGCACTGGAGATGGAGGCGAGGATGAACCCGACCGCGCCGGGCCACATCGCCCGGTTCATCGTCAGCGCCCCGACGACCACGATGAGGCTGGTGAGCACAGCGGTGGCCACGAGGGCCGCCGACAGCGACATGCCCACCAGCATCGCGCACACGGCGAGCAACAACCGGCTTCCGAGGATGAGGGAGACGTAGACGACGGCCCGGCGGGTGAACCCCCCCCGGCTGCTGGCCGTTCGGAGGCCCAGCATCAAGGCCACCCCCAGGGCCAGGGTCAGCGCTTCGCCCGCCGCCAGCTCCCGCGCACCCACCGATGCGCCGGCCGCCCCCAGCATCAGGCCCTCGCCCACCCAGGCCAGGCAGACGGCGACCAGCATGGCGATGCGGGTCTCGATGTCGACGAGGGGGCTGTTGGCATGTTCCTCGGCGAGGAGCTGCTGCAGGTGCTCCTCGCGTTCGGCCTGGGCGAGCCGGGCCCGGGCCACCGCCTCGACGATGTCGGAGGGGACATCGTCGACGTTGCGCAGGGCCACGTCGGCCAGCTCGATGTGGCCCGCCGCCAGTTCGGCCCGGGCCAGCAACACCGCGGTGTCCCGCATGCCATCCGCCGCCGCCTGGAGGTCGGGATCGATGCGCCGGGCGTGGCGGAACGCGAACCAGGCCTCCCCGTAGAGGCGATAGACCGCCGCCCGCTGGGAGGCGGTGATGGGTTCGCGCCCCTCGGCCAGGGCGTCGGCGGTCGCCCGCAGCCCCTCCAGGCATGCCCGTCCATCCTCCACCAGGGGAAGGGCCTCGCGCCGCTTGCGAAACCGGGCCAGGGCCGCCTGGAAGGACTCCACGGTGGGATGGCGCAGCCGGGGATCGGGGTCCAGGGCCCGGCGGGCGATGGCCACCAGCCCCTCCGGGGCGTCGTCGGGGTAGGGCCGATCTCCGGTTCGCGCCACCAGGGCCTGGGCGTGAATGGGGCCCTCCCCGTTGGGGAAGCCCCCTCCCAGCACCCGGTACAGCAACCCGCCGAGCTGGTAGATGTCCGACGCCGTGGCGGGCCCCGGCCCGCCCGGGAAGCACTCCGGCGCCATGTACGCCGGGGTCCCGATGACGGTGCTCTCGGTGGCGGCGTGGGGCAGCCCCGTCGGGCCGTCGGTGTCCACCGCCACGGCGATGCCCCAGTCGATGATCAGCACCTCGCCGAACCGGCCGACCATGATGTTGCCCGGCTTGAGGTCGCGGTGGACCACCCCGCGGCTGTGGGCGTAGGCCACGCCCTCGCACACCCGCGACAGGACGCCGAGGTGCCAGTCCAGGGGGTCGGCGCGGTCGGGCAGGGGGATCCGCCCGGGGTCGCGGAGGTAGCGTCCCCAGTGGGCCCCGTCGATCCGCTTCATCACCATGGCCGGTCGGCCGCCCCGAGTGCGAACCAACCCGTGCACCGGCACGACGCTGGGGTGCTCCAGGCGGCCGGTGAGCGACGCCTCCATTCGGATCAACTCGTCGCTGCTGGCCTCGATGGACCCCACCTTGACCGCCACCTTGCGCCGCAGTCCGTCCTGGCGGGCGTCCAGGATCACGCTGCTGCCCCCGGTGGCCAGGACCCCCGTCGGCTCGATGCGGCCCTCCCATTCCAGGGGGCCTTCGAGGGCCTCGCGAGCCGTCCGCTGCTGCTCCTCGGGCCGGGCGCGCGACCGCCCGCCACGCAGGGTGCGCGAAGGCGTCACGACATCGTTGGAGCCGGAGCGACCGGGCACGAGCACAACCAGGGACGAGTCCCTCCCAGTCTATTGCGTCGGGCTCGCCGGCGGTGGGACATCCGGTTCCAGCCCCGTGTCGGCCCCCGTGACCGGATCAGGATCCCAGCTCGTAGAGGTTGATGTAGCGGTTGCCCTGGATGGGGATCCGTCCCAGGAGCGAGGTCCGCTTGCGCACCTGGTTCGCCCCGACCTCGGTCAGCAGGACCCGGCCGCGGTGGGCCGACAGGTTCATCATCCACCGGGCCAGGTAGAAGGGCCCGGCCAGTTCCCAGCCCTCCGCCGGGCGGCCGGTGCCCGGCGAGATCCGGGCCACCCCCGGAGCCACCCCGGCGGACAGGCGGTAGCCCGCGGCCAGCGTGGCCTTCTGCAGGTCGTCAGCCAGGCGGACCGCCCGACTGATGGAGTCGCGCAGGCCGCCCCGGGCGACCCACACCACCAGCATGCTGCCCTCTCCCTGCTCCCAGATCTCCCCCCCCGCCTCCTCGATCAGCTCAGTCCACTCCTCCATCAACGTGCCCAGGCTGGTCCGCGGGGCGGCGATGGACCGCGGCGGGGGCGCGGCCTCGATGGCCAGGACCACCAGCGCGGAGGGAGGAGCGGCCCGGGCGGATGGCGCCGGCCGCTTCGCGGGCTGCTCTCCGCGGGCCGCCGCGGCCGCGGCGTCGATGACATCCCGCAGGAACACGGCCACATCGTTGTTGGTGGCCCGGTGTCCCTCGCGCACCCGCAGGGCGGTCAGGGCTTCGAGCATCTCCTCGGCCGAGGCGAAGCGCGCCTCCGGCCGCCGGTCCAGCGCCCTGAGCAGGAATTTCTCGAGATCCTCGCTGATGTCCGAGCGCATGGCGCGGGGGCTGGGGACCTCGGCCCGCCGCACCCGGGCCAGCGTCTCCTCCCGGGTGCGGGCCTTGAACAGGCGCGACCCGGTCAGCGCCTCGTACAGCACGATGGCCAGGCTGAACAGGTCGGTCTGCGGGCCGAGGGGCCGGCCCTCCACCTGCTCGGGGCTCATGTAGGCGTACTTGCCCCGAATGACCTGTTGCTGGCCGCGGGCCTGGAACGCCGCCCGGGAGATCCCGAAGTCGGTCAGCTTCACCTCGCCCGCGTAGGAGACGAGCACGTTCTGGGGAGAGATGTCGCAGTGGACGATGCCGAGCGGCTCGCCCTGCTCGTCCACCCGGGTGTGGGCGAAGTCCAGCGCCTTGAGCACCTCGGCGGCGATGAACAGCGCGATGGGGATGGGGAAGGGCCCGAGGTTGCGGGCCCGCACCAGCATCCGGGCCAGGTCGAGCCCGTGGACGTACTCCATGGCGATGAAGTAGTCGTCCCCGAGCTTGCTGTAGTCGAAGACCTGCACGATGTTGACGTGCATCAGCCGGGAGGTGATCCGCGCCTCGTCCTGGAAGAGCTGGACGAACTCCTCGTCCTTGGCCAGCTCCGGCAGGATCCGCTTGATGACCACGATCTTCTCGAAGCCCGCCGCCCCGTGCTTGCGGGCCCGGAACACCTCGGCCATGCCGCCGGTGGCGATCTTCTCCAGCAGCTCGTACTCGCCGAAGATTTCGGGCTCGGTGGGGGACAACGGCGGCTCCTTGCGGTGGTCGCGGGCCGGCATCCTATCAAGTCCCACCGGCCGGTCGCACCGGGATAGGCGCCGGCCATGTCGCGCCTCTCCGATCTCCTCGCCATCGTCGCCCGCCTGCAGGGGCCCGACGGCTGTCCCTGGGACTCGGCCCAGGACCTCGCCACCATGCGGCCCTACCTCCTCGAGGAGGTCTACGAGCTGCTGGAGGCGATGGACGCCGTGGCTGCCGGCGCGGCCGACGACCACGCCCGCGAGACGCTGAAGGAGGAGCTGGGCGACCTGCTGTTCGTCGTGGTGCTCCTCGCCCGGATCTGCGAGAGCCGGGGCTGGTTCTCCCTGGAGGACGCCGCCGATGCCATCGCCACCAAGATGGTGGTGCGGCACCCCCACGTCTTTCCGGACCCCGGCGCCGAGGCCGAGGACCACGCCGCCCCGGGCAGCATCGCCGCCTGGGAGTCCCGCAAGGCCCGGCAGGCCTCCCAAGATGGCCGTCCCCGCAGCCGCCTGGCGGGCGTGCCGCGCACCCTGCCGGCCCTGCTCCGCGCCCACCGCCAGGGCGAGAAGGCCGCCGCCGCCGGCTTCGACTGGCGGGACCACCGCGGGGTGCTCGCCAAGATCCACGAGGAGCTGGCCGAGCTGGAGGAAGCGCTCGCCCGGCACCCGCCGGCCCGGGGGGACCGGGTCGACGCCACCGGCATACCTGCCACCCACCCCGACGTCGAGCACGAGCTGGGCGACCTGCTGATGGCGGTGGCCAACCTGGGCCGGCACGTGGGAGCCCCGCCCGAAGCCGCCCTCCGCCGGGCCGACGACCGGTTCCAGGAGCGGTTCGAAGCCGTCGAGCGCCTGGCCTGGGAGCGGGGCCTCGACCTGCCGGCCCTCGACGACGACACCCTCGACGCGCTGTGGGTAGAAGCCAAGGCGCGCACCGCGCGGGGCTGACAATGTTCGGCTGGCCGGCGCCGCCGCTTCCCCGGACCGCGCGGGGGGCGCCCACGATCCACCTGCTCCGGAGCTAGCAATGTTCGGCCGACTGCTGTTGCTGTTCACCGTGGTCCCGGCGGTCGAGCTGTACCTGCTCATCCGCATCGGCCAGTGGATCGGCGCGGCACAGACCGTGGCCATCATCATCATCACCGGCAGCATCGGGGCCTTCCTCGCCAAGCGGGAGGGTCTCGGGGTGATCCGCCAGCTCCAGCAGGACACCCTGCAGGGGATCCCCCCCGGCGACCGGATCGTCGAGGGCCTGCTGGTCCTGGTGGGCGGGGCCTTCCTCATCACCCCCGGCGTGCTGACCGACCTCACCGGGTTCCTGCTGATCATGCCCCCATCGCGGCGCTTCCTCGCCCCGCGGATCAAGGCCTGGGTCACCCGCCGGCTGCTCGCCGACGCCGATGTCCGCATCTACGCCGCCGGGAGCCGCCCCCGGGACCCCCTGC
>RFKJ01000287.1 GCA_003694325.1 Deltaproteobacteria bacterium | reverse complement strand
TTCGCCTACCGGCGCAAGCTGCTGCTGGTCACCGACGAGACGGGCCGGCGGCGGCGCGCCTACGTCTACGTCCTGCCCGTCGCCGAGGAGGCGCCCCCGGCGCCCGACTACCTCGGCGTCCTGTGGCAGGCCTACCGGCGCCTCGGCTTCGACCGCGAGCCGCTGGCCCGGGCGCTGCGAACCGGGGATCCTCCCGTCGCGGGGACGGGCGGCGGCACGCCATCGGCGGCGTCGCGAATCCTCGACGTGCCTGCGGGCACGCCTGCGGTATCGCTCCTTGCCGCTGACGCACCGGCGCTCCGTCCCGCTCGGTCCGGCCCCCGGCCCGCAACGCCAGCAGCAGGAGGTGCCCTATGAAAGGCAAGACGAGCGGCAAGATGAACGGCGCGACGCGGGTCTTCGTCTACGGCACGCTGCTGTCCGGCGAGCCCAACCACCGCGTCCTGGCCGGCGCCGAGCTGCTGGGCGAGGCGCGCACCGAGCCCGCCTTCGAGCTGGTCAGCCTCGGCGCCTTCCCGGCGATGATCCCCGGCGGCAGCACCGCGGTGGTCGGCGAGGTCTACGTCGTCGACCGCGGTACGCTGGCCGCCCTGGACCACCTCGAGGGGCACCCGCGCTTCTACCGTCGCCGGCGCGTGCGCCTCGAGGACGGAGAGGAGGTGCTGGCCTACCTGCTCAGCCGCGAGCAGGCCCACGGCCGACCGAAGATCACGAGCGGCAACTGGCGACACCAACGAAAGGAGAGATGGTCATGAGGATCCGGATGATGAGCGACGGGCGCGTCTTCGAGGGCACGCCCAAGCAGATCGTTGAGGCGATGCAGTACATCGCCTTCGGGCAGGAGAACCGCACCCTGGGCGAGTACATCGACTGGCTCGTCGGCCAGGTCGAACGCCTTGAGGAGACCCCGCTGAAGGTCGAGGGCGAGACCGACGACGAGAAGGCCGCGTCCCTGGTCGACGCCATGCTGGCGACCGGGCTCGCGGAGAAGATGTAGACGGACGCAGCCACGGCCGCTCCTCCCCCGGCCGACCGAAGGCGACGCACTGCGGCCGCCCCGTCATGGTCCGTCTCGCTAGTCCCCAAAGAGCTTGAGCTGGTTCCTGCGCTCTCCCCCCGGCTCCGGTCCACTCTCCGTCACTCCACCTGGTGGCTCGTAGAGGAACTCGGAATCCGGGTCATGCTTCTTGTACCTTTGCAGCGCGAGGGCTCGGTGTCGAACAGCGTAGCAGTACACACACCCATGGGGACATGTGTCATAGTCCCCGATGTCCCGGGACTCGAAGCAACCGCAGTCCTTCCTGTTGCCCTTCAACCGCGCTGAGATCCGGCGACCCGCCACATCCTGAAGGCGCTGCGCATCGACACAGCGCGCTCCCACGGCGCCCTCGACCACGTACTCATGCTGCGAGCAGATCGCGAGTGCCATGCCGTTGGCCCGCGCCAGATCTAGCAGCTCCCTGGTCAGATCGCGCTTCTCCTCAGCGTCTGGGTCCCACCATTCGATCCCGAGGTCCCTCGTTGCGCGATCCATGTTTCGCTTCGTCTTCTGGTAGATGTGCGCAAAGGAGACGACAACCTCGTCGGTGACTCCTCGCAACGCCTCGGCCAGACGTCCAAAGTTCTCCACGTGGTAAGCGCGTGGAGTCAGCGAACTGAAGACGATCGTATCGTACCGCCACACGACGGTGCGAGGACCGTAGCTCTCCGCAACGCTTCGCACGGCATCAATCGCCCTTTCCGCATGCACGACAGATGTCTCAAGTTCCCTCGGATATCTGTTGATGGTGTGCTGGATGACGAATGGGTACCCGCGGTCGTGGACCTCCGCAAGCCGCCGAAGAAACGGAGCGACGTTCTTCGTCCAGAACACGATTCCATCGACGTCGTCTCGGTTCAGAGAGACTCGGTACACCTGCTTCCCATAGGGGTTGATCACCCTGCAATAGCCAGCTCGAAGGCGGTTCATGAACCACTCTCCGTAGAACGTCGGGATGTCCGTCTTGTAGCTGGCCGAGATGATCACTGACCCAACCCTAGCGTTTTTGGAGCACGCGCCACGCAAGCTGGCCCGTGAGCCTCGAAGACATGCCGAACTTCTCGGCGTACTTGCCGACAGCGCTGGATTGCTCACCCCCATCGTAGATCTTCCGCTGCCCTTGATCCGAGAGCAAGGTCTCCATGTTCGCGGCTGCCGCGATCGCGTCAAACCAGTCATAGAACCTGGAGTCGTTGTTGTCGTTCATCAACACCAAGGCTCCAGACTTGGCTTTCGCAAAAGCGTGAGCGATGTAGTCCGTGGCGTTGTCTCCGCAGTGGTAGATTTCCGAGGCGAAGAAGTTGATCGTGAACAGATCCGCCTTCGCGATATTGCAGGGCGCACTCCATGTGGACGGGTCTGCTGCATCGTGGATTACGTAGTCCGTATGAAGAGGGCTCGACCAGTCGAGCGTGAAGGCGAGATCCGACCATGTCTGCTTCCACTGCACACAGCCATCGACGATCTCGCAGAACAGAGTCGGCGAGGCGTTACGCTCGTCGATGTACTTGAGAGCTCCTACGAGGTCGCTTCCCGGCCCCCCGCCAAGGCACGTCATCCTCAGCCTCGGCCGCTGGAAGAGCCCCTGTACGTCTGACGACCACGTGATCAGCTCATAGAGCCAGTGCGCGTGCGCTGGGACGTACAGGTAGACATAGGCAAACCTGGTCACAGGATCTGAGAAATCGGGACCGCCGGAGGTGAGCAGTCCTGTCCTGTACTGATTCGACATCTTCTTCAGGGCCTCGCGGATCGCCGCATCACGCGTCCCCTCGTTGCCGGGAATCTCGGCATAAGTCGTGTCGAGAACCTGTTGAACCACGTTGAAGCACTTCATCGAGCTGTCCTCTGTTCTGGTTTGCGGACGCATCGCGGGTTGATCCACGTCCGTGTTGCAAGCCGGGCCGGGGGCCCGTGGATGGCATCACTCATCGGCGGTCGCTCCGTCCGCCGTCAGCCGCTCGTAGGCCTTCCGGATCACGCCGGCCATGAGCTTCCGGCGCTGCTCGAGGAACACCCAGTAGTCGAGATCGAACCACCGCTCGGGTAGCGCGTGGTGCTCGTAGAAGCTCGCGAGCTCCGCGGCACTGAACGACGCCTCGTACTCCGGCGCGTACTCGCTCGGCGCCCGATCGCTGATCGACGCGTTGTCGCCCCACTCGACGAGGGCGAAGTTGGCGATCTGGTTGGTCTGCCGAACCTCCTTGATCCCTTGGCTATGCAGCCACGCCCTGGGGAAGAGATGGTGCCGTTCGAGAGGCTTCCGGGTGTTGACGAGGGCCGGGTCGACCAGCTCCGAGATCCGCATCGTCGAGTAGAGCACGCGAGCGTCGAGGTAGTTCTGGGCGGCGTGGTACGCCCGCAACACGGCGGCGTTCCCGCTCGACACCTCCATGGCGGCCGGGAGCTGGATCTCCCAGAAGTCCGTGGTCAGACGCGAGCTGATGATCTTGTCGAGAGCCTCGACGAAGTCGTCCGCCGTGTCGGCGCCGCGGATGTTCGCGAGGTCCTCGTCCATCTGCGACTCTGGAGAGTTGGTGTAGTGCCCCGTGAGCGTTGCCATGATGTAGAGGCGAGCGATGATCCGCCGCAGGTCAGCAGGCGGCACCGCGAAGTCGTGACGCCCGATCAGGTAGAAGGCGTAGCAGTACAGGACCGTGTTGGCGCTCGAGAGGAACTGGCGGCTCCTGTAACCCGCGCTGATCAGGACCTTGAGGAACTCGTGCCAGCTCGTGACGTTCAGGACCTTCGCCTGTGCATCGCGCAGCCTTGCGAGCTGCTTCTCGCGGGCCTCGGCGGTGAACGTCCCGGTCTCCACGTCCTTGCCCCGAAGGAACTGGTAGGCGTACTTCAGGCGCGCTCGCCGGAGCCCTACCGCAACCGCGACCCGTAGGAGCTGGTCTGCATCGGGCTCGATGTGGTGGTTGTAGGGAGACGGCCTGCCGTCGGTCGGGGCGATGCGCGAGCGCCGCGCGAAGTCCTCGAGTGCCTTTCGGCCCTCGTCCCAGAACACCGACAACAGCGTCAGGATGAAGTCGGCCTGGTTCAGACGCTTCCCCTGGCTGTTCACCCGAACGAACACCTCGGCGACGTCCTCCTCGTCCGCCTCCGCGTGAACCTCCAAGGCGTGGAAGGGGTAGTTCTTCAGCGACAGGAGGCGCTCGATGTTCTTGGCCGCGAGGTTCTGCTCCTCGGGCGTCACCTCGCGGTGAGCCCGAAGGCCCGAGATGTACTGGTTCACCAGGGTGAAGGTGCCGGCGCCGTTCGCGAATACCTTGTTCGAGATGTCGTCGATCCACTCGTTGCTCTTCCGGATCGCCGCCGAGGTGACCTCGAAGCGGGCGGTCAGCGGGTGGAAGGCGATCTGGATTCGTTTCTCGCGGAAGTCCTGGTCGATGATGGCCTTCCCCTTCATCACGGCGTACAACGACGTGAGCCGCTGCTGACCGTCGATGATGAGGCGGGACGGTCGCTTGTGCCCGTGCTCGCCGATGCCGATCTGGGTTTCCCCTGCGTCCTCCGGAGGGTTCTCCCAGAAGAGCAGGTAGCCCACGGGGAAGCCGCGGAACATCGAGTCGAACAGGTCGCGGACCTTCGATGCCTCCCA
>RFKJ01000286.1 GCA_003694325.1 Deltaproteobacteria bacterium | reverse complement strand
GGTCCACGGGATGCTCGCCGCGCTGGGACGGGACGAGGTGCGGAGCATGCTCGACGACGACGGCGGCGCCGAGGTGACCTGCCACTTCTGCAACACCCGCTACTCGGTCAGCGGCGAAGACCTCGCCCGGATCCTCGACGACCTGCCGTCGGGTTCCTGACCTCTTGCGGCCCGGACCGGCCGCCCGCCGCCCCGGTCGGCCCTCCCCCCTGGTACCGTCCGGGCAAGGCCAGGAGCAGCCATGTCGGACCGCCCCTCCCCCGAGGCCCGCCGGACCCCGATCGTCATCGTCGGCGCGGGCCCCGGCGGCCTGTCCCTCGCCCGGATCCTCACCGACCGTGGCTTCGCCAACATCACCCTCGTCGAGCGATCGCGGCGGGTCGGCGGCAAGACCCTCACCTTCCACCACGAGGGCATCGGCCACGAGCTGGGCGCCTGCTACACGACCTGGGGCTACACCCTCACCCACGAGTGGATGCGCGAGGCCGGCATCACCGCCCATCGCCTGCCCACGCACGTCATCCACCTGCCCGACGGCCGGGTGATCGACTTCAAGGAATTCGTGCTCGGCGATCACAAGGTCCGGGCCTACGGGCAGATCGCCGAGTACAACCAGCGCTGGCTGGCCTTCTTCCGCAACCAGCAGCTCATGGTCGACGAGGCCCGGTGGATCGCCGACGTCGCCCGCCCCTTCGGCCGCTGGCTGGACGACCACGGGCTCGACGTCGTCAAGCGCTTCGCCTGGCGCACGATGACCGCCATGGGCTACGGCCACCTCGACGCGGTCCCCGCCCTGTACGGGCTGCGGTGGAACACCCCCTCGCTCCTGCTGAGCGCCGCCATGCTCCGGGTGGACGAGCCCGTGCCGGGCTGGCAGCACCTGTGGCAGCACCTCGCCTGGCACCTGGACGTGCGGACCGACACCCACATCCAGCGGGTCCAGCGCAGCGAGCACGGCCACGTCATCCACACCGACCGGGGGGAGCTGCGCGCATCCCAGCTCGTCGTGACCTCGCCGCTGGACGAGGCCCGGTCCTGGTTGCCCATGACCGACGAGGAGCGCGACGTCTTCGGCCGGATCCGCTGGTCGGAGTACGTCAGCACCCTGGTGCAGGTCGAGGGCTGGTTCCGCAACGAGGACACCCACACCTACGCCGCCAACCTCTACGGAGCCGACGGCGACCGGCGAGGCGGGCTGATGGTGGCCCGCCGAACCGGCGACAAGACGCCGGTGGCCCGGGCCCGCAGCACGACCCGGCCCGACCTGTACGTCTGCTACCAGTACGGGGTGCCGGGAGCCTCGGGCGAGGACCTGCTGGAGCGGTTGCAGGCCGACATCCGGGCCGACGGCGGGCGGGTCGTCACCGTCCACCGCCAGGCGCGCTGGCGGTATGCCCCCCAGCTCGACTCCGACGCCATCGCGCAGGGCTACGCCTGGCGGCTGGAGGGCCTGCAGGGCGTCGACGACACCTGGTACACCGGGGCGTCGCTGTCCCACGAAGCCATCGACAGCATCGTCGACTACAACCAGTGGCTCGCCGACCGGATGGAGCTGCGGATGCGCCGGAAGGCCGGGGAGACCCTGGATCCGGACTGGCTGGACCGCCGCCGCCGCCGCCGGCTGCGCAGCCTCGACAACAAGTAGCGGGCCGGCGCCACCGCGCTCCTCAGAATCGCACCTCGACGTCGACCTGGATGGTCCGCCCCTCTCCCTCGATGTCCACCGGGTACTTCGCCGTGCCGTCGCTGTTGACGGCGTTGGCGTCCTCCTGGGGGATGAGAATGCTGGTGGGGGTGTCCAGCAGGTTCCGCACCGACAGGTCGGCCGTGACCCGCCCCCCGGCGATGCCGTCGACGGCGACCGCCGCGTGCAGCAGGCCGTAGGGCGGCCCGTCGTCCAACCCGCTGTCCGGCGTCCACTCCGACCGCGGCCGGACCCCGTAGGCATCGCCCAGCAGCGCCAGCGACAACGGCTCGACCGGGCGCACCCCGATCCGCCCGTGGGCCATGTGGGGCGGAAAGGCGTAGATGCGGTTGCCGGTCTCCCGGTCGCGGGCCTCGGTCCAGGTGTAGGAGGCGTCGACCTCCCAGGCACCCGAGGTGAAGGTGGCTTCGAACTCGGTTCCCATGGCCAGGGCGCCGCCGAGGTTGGCGTAGTACTCGCTGCCCAGCACCGGGTCGGGCACCGTCGACTTGTTGATCTCCTGGTCGATGCCCGAGACGAAGGCCGCGCCCCGCAGCTCGATGAGCCGGGAGGGGTTCACCGTCAGCTCGGCTTCGATGGTGTCGATGATCTCGGGCTCCAGGCCCGGGTTGCCGTTGGTGAACAGGTTGGCGCCGGTGCTGTCGACCCCGACCTCGACGAGCAGCTCGCGCGCGGTGGGCGCGCGGAAGGCCCGGCCGTAGAGCAGCTTGATCAACACCGACTCGGCGGGGACGAACAGCGCGCCCATCCGCGGGCTCACGAAGGGACCGAAGTAGCTGTGGTAGTCGAGCCGCGCCCCAGCGGTCAGCTCGAGCCACCAGGACGCCGTCCAGGTGTACTGGCCGAACAGGAAGGCATCGGTGATCCACCCCGGCGGCGCCGAAAAGGTCGAGGGCTGGGAGGGTTCGTGGGAGAGATCCTCGAAGTAGCGGTCCTCCAGCTCCAGCACGTGGACGGCCTCCAGCCCCACGCCGGTCACCACCGCGTGCGACGCGGCGGGGACCAGCGAGGCCTCGACGCCAACGCCGTGGCGGGCGCTGTCCTTGGCCGTCTCGACCAGCGTCGTCTGCCAGACGGCCTCGTCCCCCTCCACCGCGGAGTTCGAAAACCAGCCGTACAGCCCCGGGTTGTCGTGGCGCTGGCTGTAGAGGTAGGGCCGGACCGTGCCCATGGGCCCCAGGTCGACGTCGTAGGACGCCGCCAGGAAGGCGTTGCGGTAGTTCAGCGCGAACTCGTCGGGGCTGTTGAGCAGCACGTCCAGGACGTCGTCCTGTTCGTTGACGAAGTAGGTGTGGCGGTAGTCGACCAGGTCCACCGCCAGCGACAGGCCGTCGAATTCCAGGCGCATGCCGCCGTTGATGGCGCGCTTGGGGTCCAGGCCCTGGACGTCGCGGCGACCTCGCGGCACCGTGTCGAGCCCATCGCCGTCGGCGCTGAGCACCCGGGCGTGGGCGCGCACCGACAGGGCGTGCCCCCGGACCGTGATGTCGTCGGCGAAGACGGCACTGGCCCCGACGCGCCCGTCACTGCCCGCCTTGAGCCGCACGAAGCCGCCGTCCAGGCTGCGCCCGTCCCAGGTCACGACGTTGATGACCCCGGCGAAGGCGTTGGTCCCATACAGCGCCGATCCCGGCCCCTTGATGACCTCGACCTGACGCACCTGGTCCAGGGACAGGTACTCGTCGATCCAGGCGTGACCGTACACGCCGTCGTACCAGGGGACGCCGTCGATGAGCAGCAGGATCTTGTTGTTGTCGGAGCTGGTGACCCCGCGAAACCACGCCAGGTCGCGCGATTCCTTGGCCACCGAGATGTAGATCCCGGGCAGGCTGCCCAGCACCTCGGACAGGGTGCGGAAACCGGAGCGGCGGATGTCGCCGGCGCTGACGACGGTCACGATGCTCGGCGCCTGGCGGACCGTCTGCGCGTAGCGACTGGCGACGGTGACCAGCTCCTGCTCGGTGCGGAACAGCTCCGACTCGTCGGGTTCGTCGAAGGGGTTGACCGGCCGCCCCGCCATGGCCGGGGAGGCGGCGAGGATGAGCGGGAGGGCGGCGGCGGGCGGCGACAGGCGCAAGGAGGGCCTCCAGCGGGGCTCTCGGGCAGGGTGCGGCGTTGCCGTGGTCTACCACGATGCGGCGGCCCGGTGGCCGGCATGGCAGGCTGCATCCATGTCGAGACGCCTGCGCCGCGCCATGCTCCCGGGCGCCATGCTGCTGCTCACCGCCGCCGCCGTGCTGGCCGTGGGCCCGCCGACCGGCGACATCGCCAACTACCACGTGTCCGCCTGGCTGCTGCGCCACGGGGCGGACCTGTCGATGCTCTACGACTACCGCTGGTTCACCGACCGGGCGGTCGAGGTCGGCTACCTCGACCAGCTCGTCGGGTTCGCCGTCCTCACCCCGCCGAGCGCCCTGCTGTTCGCCCCGTTCGCCGAGCTGGAGCCCGCGGCGGTGGCCCGGGTCTGGATGGCGGTCGAGGGGCTGCTCATGGTGGGCACCGCCCTCCTGCTGTCCCGGGC